>NZ_DJHG01000023.1:46265-52216 GCF_002432955.1 Mesotoga sp. UBA5825
TTCACCGTTCTCCGACAAGAGCTAGACCAGTTGCAAGTGCCAAGATGCAAGTTGCAAGCCCTAAAGTAAAGAAAAAGTCAAATCCCGTCATTCTGATAAAGCTTCAGGTCAGAATCTCGATCTTCACGTGAACGCAACGGCTCCTTTGCCCGCGAAGTAGAACTGGCTTTGCCAAATCGGTTTGGCATTCTTGTAGTTTTTCTCGCCACAGCTTGCAGTGACTGGCTTTTGAAGATCCGCTATACGCTGAAAGATCAGTTGCAAGTTGTCAGTTCCAAGTTGCAAAACTTAGAAGAAGCCTACGTCAGCAGACTGACTTCCCTCTCTCTCTTCTCTCGTGAGCGTAGCGAACCTCTCTATGCTCTCTTTCTCGATTGTTTTTGTTTTGCCCGCGAAGCGGAACTGGCCACCAAAGGTGACTGGCTTCTCAAGAGCCGCTGTACGCTGAAAGATCAGTTGTAAGTTGTGAGTTCTAAGTTATAAGCCAGGGGTTGAACAAAAACATCGCATTCCGTCATTCCGACAAAGCTGGTCGGAATCCTGATGCTCTTGCTTCATTGCCCTAACCAAGAACGAAGAAGCAGATACTCGCACTCTAGGTCATCCTGACAAGCTCTTGGTAAGGATCTCCGTGAATAATAGTACAGAATCCAAGAATCGGTTAATCCCCACTTTTGCCATTGAAGATGAAGAAAGAGATCCCGTGCACATGCATCACGGGATGACCCTGAATAGTAGTCCAAAAAAAGAGCCCCCAAACAGGAGCCCCAAACAAGAGCATTTTAGGGCAGGCTTACGGGTTATGAAGTAAGGAGTGTGTACGAGTGACATGGGAGGATAGCCTTCTCTTGCATCGCGTCATTCTGAGATGATCCTGCTCAGAATCTCGCTCTTCTCGTGATTGAGCGAACTCTCGATAATGCTCTTTCTCGCTTGATGTTATCCAAGGACTGGTCCATGATCCGGGACGTGCAACGAAGGACGGTTCTTAAGAGATGCTGAAACAAGTTCAGCATGACGCATTGTTAGATTCTCTGAACGATCTCGATCTTCCTACATCTATTCTCAAACCTCTGACCCCGGCCTTTGCTCACAACTCACAACTTGCAACTTGGAACTGATATTTTGCTTTTTCCAACCTCCCTCCTACCCGCAACCACGGTCTTACCCTCATTCATCCTTATTCGGCAGCACTTTTGCCAGGTTCGGGATAATGCCGATGGAAACCTTCTCTCCCTCGGGATAAATTTTCTTTTCGGCGGGGTTGTCTATCTGCACCAGGAGTTCTCCGTGCTCGGTTGCCACATATGATTCGAGGCTTCCACCGAGATATATGTTTGTCGTTACCTGGCCTTCAATCATTCCCTCTCCGGGATCAACGAGTTTGAGAGACTCGGGTCTGGCCATAATCACGGCGGCTTCTCCAGGTGATAATTCCGGCGAGAACTTGCCAACCTCCACTGTTTTGTCTTCAAACTTTGCTTTGCAGGTTCCATTCATCTCGAGAACCTCCACCGGTAAGAAGGCTACTTTTCCTACAAACCCCGCAACGAACTTTGAGTTTGGATCCTCATAGAGCACGTTCGGTGAGCCTATCTGCCTTATGAAACCGTTCTTCATCACGATTATCCTGTCCGAGAGACTCATTGCTTCGACCCTGTCGTGAGTCACGTATATCGTGGTGATTCCAAGCGTCTTCTGAATCCGCTTTATCTCGACTCGCATCTGTTCCCTCAACAGGGCGTCCAGATTTGAAAGAGGCTCGTCTAGAAGCAGTACGGAAGGCTCCACGATCAGGCTTCTCGCAAGGGCGACACGCTGCTGTTGGCCGCCGGAGAGTTTCGAAGGAGCCCTCTGGGCCAGATCCTTCAAGCCGACCAGATCGAGAGTGCTCATTACTTTGTCCTTTATTTGCTTTGTGGGAAGCTTTCTCAGTTTCAGGCCGTAAGCAACGTTGTCAAAGACGTTCATGTGCGGAAAAAGCCCGTAACTCTGAAATACTGTAGCAGTATCTCTTTTGTTGGGCGGCAGAAACGTGATGTCTTCATTCCCCAGAAAGATCTTTCCCTTTGTGGGCAGTTCGAATCCACCGATCATCCTGAGCGTCGTCGTCTTCCCGCAACCAGAAGGACCCAGCAGAGTGATTAATTCACCGGGTTCTATATCAAAGTTGGCATTGTTAACGGCTATAACATCTGCCTTCCCTTTGACATCTTTGAAGACCTTGGTGACGTTTTCGATCCTAACTGAGACAGAAGTCTTTGACATCCAACCACCTCGCAAACCAATTATCAGTTTAGAGTTACGTTCTTTTCCATGTACTCGTTCTTTCGCACAAGAAGTCTCATCAGTCCGAACGCTCCGAAGACGATGATAATCAATACGGTGGAAAGAACGCTAGCCAGTCCGAATCTTATCGATTCTGAGAAGTTATATATGAGAACCGTCATGTGGTACCACTTAGCGGATATCAGGAATATGATCGCACTGACGGCAGTCATCGATCGGACAAAAGTGTATGACATCCCGGAAATGAATGCCGGACGTATCAGAGGCAAGACGATCGTCCTGAAGACCGTAGTCGAATCCGCGCCAAGATCCTGCGCGGCCTCCTCTATAGCGGGATCTATCTGCCTGAGAGTGGCCACTCCTCCTTCGACACCGACGGGCAGCTCCCTTATTATGTAGTTGATAACGATAATTGCCCCAGTTCCAACGAGAATCAACGGGGGTTTGTTGAAGGCAAGCACATATGAGATACCGATCAGCGTCCCCGGTATGGCGAACGGTGCGAGAATCAACCCCTCAAGAACCCTCTTCCCCACAAACTTCTTCCTGACGATTACCAGCGCAGCCATCATCGCTATCAGTCCGGCGAATGGTGTGGCGATTGCCGACAGGGTGAAGGTGTCTACAATCGCGTCCCTTCCTCTCTGCAGCGCTTCCGTTATGTTCTTCAGAGTGAAAGAGTAGTCTATACCCCAGTTGGCTACGAAGCAGCCGGCCACTATCGTTCCATACAGTCCGAGGATAAAGACGATGATGAGAACGATAAACGTTATGAGGCCGAATTTTACAGGCTTTGAAACTAGATCGCTCAGTCTCGAAGAGGGCTTTCCGGTTACAGTTACGTATGATTTCCTGCTTACCCAGAATCTTTGAACTAGGAAGGCCGTTAGTGTAGGCATAAGCAGCAGTATGGAAAGAGCCGCACCATGGCCCAGCCTGTTTCTTCCTGTGACTTCAATGTATGCCTCTACCGAGAGCACCCTGTAAGATCCCGCCAGGAGCAGTGGGTTTGCAAAGTCAGCGAGGGAGTTGGTGAAAACGAGCAGCCAGGAACTGAGAACACCGGGAATAGCCAAAGGGAAGGTGACCTTCGAGAAGGTCTTCCATCTGCTACCGTTAAGGTCGAGAGAAGCCTCCTCGAGTGTAGAGTCGATTGCCTGTAGAACTCCCGAAAGAGTGAGGAAGGCAATCGGGAACATGCCGATAGTCTGTACGGCTGTAAGGCCGCCAAGTCCGTATATGGTAAAGTCTTTCAGCCCGAGTATTTGCTTTGTTATCAGTCCGTTGCTTCCAAAGAGCAAAATCAGTGACAAAGACAGGGAAAATGGCGGAGAGATTACGGGCAGAAGCCCCATAGTGCTCAGGAACTTCTTTCCTCTTATGGCCGTTCTGTTTATGACAAAAGCGAAGATGAACCCAATAATCGTGGAGAATGTAGCCGTGAGGATGCCAAGTCTTACGCTCCCCCACAGCGCACCAAGATACTGTCTGGAAGAGAGAATTGTGACCCAAGTACGCATCGAGAATTTGCCGTCGGCCAGAAAGGTCAATCTGATAGCCTCAAACAGAGGATAGGCTACGAATACTCCGACCATCAAGAAAAGGCCGAGAATAACATATCCTATTACGGGATCTCTGAAGAATTTCGAGATGAAATAAATGATAACGAAGACAGCGAATGCGGCTATCATAAATAAGTTTAGTAGATTTGCGTAATTCTCCCCAGCCTCTGCAGACATCAGAAATAGCAGAAAGCCCGTAACGTCGTAACGAGTTTCGTCTATCAGTGGTGCAAACACCAGCGTAACACTCTTTCCTTCGAATGAATACTTGAGGGAAGAGTAGTAGTTCTCAAGATAGTAGACGCTTTCAAGTCCCTTGTCGAAGTCCTCCGAACTGTAATTCGATTCATAGAAGCTTCTCAGTTGTTCGTTCGGGGTCAAGATCTGCAGTTCATCCCAGCCGGGTACTCCGTGAACATAGATTATTTCCGCTTCGTCGAACTCCTTGCTTACTGCGGTAATCCAGTCCTCGGCAAGTTCCCTGTCTCTTGGTGCCGATTCGGCAAGAACCGTAACCAGCTGCCTTTGGTTGTCTCTAACAACCTTAAAGAAAGAGTCTTTCAATGTATCGAAGATCCAGAAAAGGGCGACAAAGACTAAAACACTAATCAACGCGAACGATAAGAGTTTTCTCCAGGAATACAATCCGATCACACCCCAAGAGTAACCTTGATTGGTGAAGCCAAAGTGAAGAAGAGCAGGAGACTAGCTCCTGCTCTGATCAACCAATTATTCTACCCCGCCGCCTATTTCTTCCGTCCAGCGATCGAGCAGTCTTTCTTTGTTCTCAGCATCCCAGACATAATCCTGGTGAACTGTCTTGATTTCTTCCATGCTGAAAGAGAGCGGATGCTTCGGAGCGATCCTTGAAACTGGTATAACGTACCAGCCTGCAATGATTGCCTGTGCCTCTTCGGTCAGTATCCAGTCATACAACTTCTTCGCATTGACAGGATCCGGTCCGCCCTTGATCAAAGACATCGAAGCGATCTCGAAGCCTGTACCTTCTTCGGGAACGGTTATAGTAATGTCGGCACCTTCGGCCTTCAGCTTGACCATGTCATGGGCATAACCTATTGCGAAGGGTATCTCTCCAATCGCAACGCTCTTTCCTCCTGCCGAACCGGATCTCGTGTACATCTCGATGCTTCTGTCCAGTTTCTTCAGATAGAGGAAGGCGAGGTCCTCGTCCCCTCCGAAAAGAGAAATCATACACGTAATAAGGTTGTAGGCCGTCCCAGAAGTATTTGGATTCGCTACCCTTACGAGATTCTCATATTTGGAATCTAGTATGTCGAACCAGCCCTTCGGTGGTTCAAGTCCTAGCTCAGCTGCACGACCATTGTGAGTGGCGAATGCCAGAGGTCCAAGGTAGAGACCTATCCAATAGCCTTCGGGATCCTTGTATTGCTCGGGAGTATTTGCGGCCGCCCGAGAGAAATAAGGGGTTGTGAGACCCTTCAGCTTTGCACTGATATGATTCAGTCCCACTCCTCCAACCCATATCGAGGCTTGAGGATTCAGCTTTTCAGCCTCCATCCTTGCTTCGGCCTCTCCACCGGAGAGCCTCACCCAGTCAACCCTGATACCGGTGACTTCTTCATACTTGTCGAAAAGCTCTTTTGCCGCAAGCTCTTCAAGAGTCGTGTAAACGGTGAAAGAATCGGCGGCGAGAAGGGTTACGGAAAAGGCAACACAGATGACAGTAATCAAAACCAGAAATCTTCTCATTCAAAGAAACCTCCTTGAAAGATGTGTGATTTTGGAGAACAGTTGTCATTGTTGCGTTAGATTAAGGTAGGATGAATTATGTGACTTGTGGTGATTATACCATTGAGAAGACTGAAAACTAACGCACACGCACACAGATTTTTTCATTTTCGTGGAGAAAGGCAGCCAGTCTGTGAGCCGGGTTATAGAGTTCGGTTCGGTAAGAGCGGGTGAAGCAGATTGTGGGGATACTCAGGTTTTAAATTGTCCGTCCCCTACGAAAACCTCGCAGCTTGCCATTCTGAAACAGGAGCCGCCCTTGGAAAGATCCGCTGTACGCTGAAAGATCAGTTGCAAGTTCTCAGTTCCAAGTTGCAAGCTGAATAAGAA
>NZ_DJHG01000120.1:0-15588 GCF_002432955.1 Mesotoga sp. UBA5825
GATCATCAGGAGCCAAATACAGCATATACTGCCAAGGGGGAAGAAGCATAATATGATTTCTTTTTAGCTCCTTAACTTATGGGTAATGATAAGCCCTCAAGGGAGGATTCAAGATCAAGATCATCAGGAGCCAAATACGAATTCGCGCAAGAATCAGCATATTTATGGCATTTGACTCCCTGAGTTATGGATAATGATAAGATTTCTAAGAGCTGAGGTGGCCCATTCTTTTAGTGGTAGTCTCGTTTTCTTCAATCAATTTTCCCAGTCACTTTTCCATCTATTGACAGTCAGCAATAACGGTATATAATCTATTTGACTAACCGGTTAGTCAGGAGGTTGAAATTGAAATCCTCAGATGTCAACGAGGCTCGAGAAAGAATAATAAAATCATCGATTGCGTTGTTTTCTCAAAAGGGATTTCACGCCACAACTGCAAGCGAGATAGCAGAAGCTGCGGGCGTAACCAAAGGTCTCATATACTATTACTTCAATAGTAAGGAAGAGATTCTTAGCCACATCGTGGATTCTCTGCTAAAAGACGCGACGACGATAGCGATGGACTTCGTTCAGGCAAGCATTATCCAGATGATAAGAGATGGCGACCTAGATATAGAGCATGACAGGATGAAGTTCATCGATGAAGATTCGGTTGCGCGTTTCGTGAAGAGGTCGCTCTTCTATTACGACAGGATACTCGATTATCTAATTGAGAACAGGCTAATTCTGAGAATATTGATGTACGAATCCTTGAAAGAAAGCAAACACCACGACGACCTCTTCAGATTGCTTGATCTCACAAGAGATACCGAGGACAACCAGATTTTCAAATCGATTTCCGAGGCAGATAGCGACTTCAACTACTCGTCAGAAATGACGCTTTTCAAATTCTTCTTCTCGATAATTCCGCTTGTAACCTTTGCGGCTTACTACGACGACCTCAAAAAGAAGAGTCTGATGAGTGATGAAGAGTTGCGCAATTCGTTTTTACAATCATTTCGAGTTGTTCTCTCTTCTCTGATAAAAGGGACCGAGATTTCGCTGAGGACAGGAAATCTTGGTCAATCGTGATCGGAGCTCGCCAGCGAGAAGTTTTCACGAAGCTTTCTGGTGGGACTTCCTAGTTTTGAGACGATTCTCATCTGGAATGGATAATTAGATAAATGAAAATCGTGGAGGATACTATGACTTGGCATTTCATTGAGACAAAAGCAGTTACCGAACAACTTGAAGTCGATCCAGAAATAGGCCTTAGCTTTTCTGAAGCGGAAGAACGTCTGGGCAAATACGGCGAAAACATTCTCCGCGAGGAGAAAAAGAAGACGAATCTTGAACGCTTTGTAGAGCAGTTCAAGGACGTTATGATAATCATTCTGATTGCCGCCGCGGCGATTTCGTTTCTTGTCTCGATCTTCGAAAAGGAAGGGTTCTTTGAGCCAGTCTTGATTATGCTTATTGTTATCTTGAACGCTGTTATCGGTGTAATACAGGAGAGCAAGGCAGAGAAGGCTCTGGATGCCCTGAAAAAGCTTTCCTCGCCAAACGCCAGGGTAATCCGTGACGGAGAACAGAAGTTGATTCAAGCATCGAAGCTGGTGCCGGGAGATATTATCCTAATTGAGGCCGGTGATTTTGTTCCTGCCGACGCGAGAATCATTGAAAGTGCGAGTTTGAAGGTCGACGAGTCTGCCCTGACCGGTGAATCGGTCCCCTCCGAGAAATCGGCAGATGCAATCGTTAAGGAAGAGGCCTCTATCGGTGATAGACACAACATGGTTTTCTCGGGATGCGGCGTCAGCTATGGAAGAGGGAAGGGCGTCGTCGTTGAGACTGGAATGAAGACAGAAATGGGAAAGATCGCAGGCCTGCTTTCAGGAGAAGAAGACACTCAGACTCCTCTTCAACATAGACTGTCCGTTCTTGGGAAGTATCTCGGTATCGCCGCTCTTATCGCCTGTGCAGTGATTTTTCTTGTCGGGCTTATTGAAGGTATTCCAATAATGGAGATCTTCATGATCTCTGTTTCGCTCGCGGTTTCAGCGATTCCGGAAGGGCTCCCGGCGATTGTGACCGTTGTGCTTGCCATTGGAGTCCAACGAATGGTGAAGAGAAACGCTATTATTCGGAAGCTGCCCGCCGTGGAGACTCTCGGAAGCGCTACGGTGATCTGTTCAGATAAGACGGGAACTCTCACACAGAATAAAATGACCCTGGTCAAGGCCTTTTCGGCTTCTTCGTCAGTTACTGAGGAGATCAGCGATGATAACTCGTCTGAAATAAGGGACCTCTTGCTGTACGCAACGCTTTGTTCTGACGGGAGAGTCGTTATTGAGGATGGAGAAGAGAAGCACATCGGTGACCCGACTGAGACCTCTATAGTGCTGGCAGCCATGAGGAATGGGATCCTAAAAGATGAGATAGAGAAGAAGTATCCGAGACTGGCCGAGATACCGTTCGATTCTGAACGGAAAATGATGACAACTATTAACGACATCGATGGAAAAAACGTGGTAATTGTAAAAGGCGCAATAGATTCAGTTTCCACAAGATGCACATCCGGAGATGTTCAAAAGGGTAGAGAGATCGCGGAGGAAATGGGTAGCAGCGCGCTTCGAGTTCTTGCCGTCGCCTCCAAAGAGATCCAGAAGATTCCTGCGACCCTCGATCCAGCTGAGATTGAGAGTGGTCTTACGTTCCTCGGTCTCGTAGGTATGATTGATCCAGCGCGTCCCGAGGCGAAAGAGTCCGTAAGACTGTGCCGGCAGGCAGGGATCAGGCCGGTGATGATCACCGGCGATCACAAACTCACGGCTGCGGCCATTGCCAGAGAAGTCGGCATCTTGCTTGATGGAGATGAGATTGTATCCGGAATTGAGCTGTCAAAAATGTCTGATGATGAACTGGACAGGAGGGTAAGAAATATCTCGGTCTATGCAAGAGTGTCGCCGTCAGACAAAATCAGGATCGTTCATGCATTGCAAAAGCAGGGTGAAGTCGTTGCAATGACGGGGGACGGGGTGAACGACGCTCCAGCTCTAAAAGCTGCCGATATCGGATGCGCGATGGGAATAACCGGAACAGATGTTGCGAAGAGCGCGGCCGACATGACCCTTACCGACGACAATTTCGCGACGATTGTACACGCCGTTAAGGAAGGCCGCGGCATATACGACAATATCAGAAAAGTGGTCGGTTTCCTTCTGGGAACAAACATTGGAGAGATACTTACAGTCTTCACCGCCATGATGATCTGGAGAGAAGCCCCGCTGATATCTGCACAACTGCTCTGGATAAACCTAGTGACAGACAGCCTGCCAGCGATCGCGCTCGGCATGGAGCCAGTAGAAAAAGATGTCATGAATAGAAAGCCTAAACCTAAGAATGAAGGCATTTTTGCCGGGGGACTGGGACTTCAGGTTCTTCTTCAAGGAGCTATGTTTGCAATTCTCACTTTGATTGGCTTTGCGATTGGCTGGAAGAGCACCGGAGATGTTATCGCGGGAAGAACCATGGCCTTTGTGATTCTTTCTTTGACTCAGATCTTTCACTCGTTTAATATGCGGTCAAGTCACTCGCTGTTCAGAATCGGGATCCTTTCAAACAAAGTGCTATTTCTTGCTGTGTTGACTTCGTTTACGATGGTGGCTGCCGTTGTTTTCATCTCTCCTTTCGCCACAATTTTCGGATTGGCTCAACTGGAGACACCGATGTACGTTCTGGCTCTCCTTCTCTCGCTGGTGCCTATTCCCGTAATTGAGGTTGCGAAGTTGATTGGACTGATTCGCCACAAGCATTGACAGAATGAAAGTAAGGCAGCTGCCTGTATCTGGGTCGGCTTTGCTCTCATGTTTCTTCGCGCGACTCTGAACTACTGTGACAGCGAGTCGCCAGTCGATTCTCTTGTCCATATGGTTGCAATCGCGGGCTGGGACGATTTCATATCGATTGCAGGTCCGCCCGTGCCGAGAGCGTGGCTTATAGGAGACAGCTTGAGTGAAGATCTCCATGACGGAGAGTATCTCTGGATTTCTTACTATGACACGGTCTTTCTCAAGGAAAATAGCTATGCGGTAAGTTTTGTCGCGGCCAGCGGTGAAGGATACGATCGAATGAGCTATCAATCCAGTGAAGGAGCCCTTTCAGAACCGGTGACAAAGTCGTCAATGTACAAGAGCCATGGCTACAGTTCTTTGAATTTTGATTCTTGGGGAAGTTCCCGTTTCATTGCCAGAGAAGACGGTTCTATCAAAACTGTTGGCCTCATACTGCCAATAAAGAAGAATCTATCAAGATCGAGATCTACGAAGCCCGGAATGAGGATGAGAACAGATTCTCTGGACTGGTGCTTTCAGACGAGGTTCTGGTTGAAGAGAGAGGATACCATGTGATTGATCTCAGTCTAGAGTTGCCGCTTGTGCGAGAAGAGGACTTCGTTGTGGTCCCAGGCTTCTTTTATAGCCCAGAGTTCAAGAGGGAACAAGTAGTCTCTGTAGTTAGTGATGAAAGACCTGCAGAGCTTGTGAAGACTTATCGAGCTTCCTCCAGTGATGCCGAAGGATTTGAAGAATGGATCGATTACGGAGAGATATATGAAAACTCGGTCCAGTTTGTTCAGGCAATTATGAGAAGCCTGGACCGAGCTTCCTGATTTCCTTCACAACTTGGGTCGCTCTACAGAATTCAGTAGTATAAGGGAATGCAGGAGATTCGTTTCTATTCTTCGTAAGGTCTGTCATTCCTTCTTTTGTAAACCCCGTTCGCCTTAAGTTGTCTGTTCCAGTATTTATCGAAAATGCCGGCCGGGGAAAGGGCAAGAGCGATCGCTTTGGCAGCCAATGGTATTCTCTCTGGATGAGCGATTTTTCCGAGAAGATCTTTGTCCAGCTTACCGGTCTTGCCATAGATCTCTCCGAGCTCCCGATATCTCTGAAGTACCTCTGAATCTTCAGATAGAAATCTCGCTCCTTCCATCCCTCCCCTGCTGATGCATCCCCCATAGTCTGCTCCAAGTCTTCCAGCAAGCTTCTGCAGGTATCTTTCGACAAATCTCAGATTCAGAGTCTCAGGAAAACCGCACTGAATGGAAAACAAGAACTCTTTTCCCGATAACTTCCCTTTCAAATTGTATAAGGACTCGAACAGCTCCATCACCAAGCCCGGCATGCTGTCGACATACAAGGGGAAGGCGAAGAGGACCTTATCGGCAACGGCGATTTTTTCTGTCACATCGGAGAGGATCGCATGCTCTTCGATCAGGTTCAGAACTTCCAGCTGTAGATTGTTCTGGAGAGAGGCTTTTATTCCCCTCAAGAAGTGATTCGCAATTACGAGTGAGTTGCTCCTGGTTCCTCTAGGCGATCCATTAATGATTAGTAATCGCATATGCGACCTCCTCAGGCGGCTTCTCATCGGAATCGAAGAATACAAGACTGGTTGCCATCTCAATTGCCACCCGTTCATAGATTGCCCGAACTATTTCCAGATCCTCTTTGTCTGTATCGATTTCTTTCTCGATCAGGACACCCAGGAGCGGGTAAGTCTTGTAGCGCTTCTTGTGGTGGATTTCGCCGGCTCTTATGGTGAAATAAGGATGGACGATCGGGATCATCTTGTCGATCGCTTTCTTAAGAATCGATGTGGTGAAGCCAAGAATGAGCGGTGAGGCAAAGATAAGCAGATCGGAATTCACTGCGGCCCGTCTGATTTTGACTGTGTCATCTGGAACGATGCATTCTCCAGGAGTTTCGACCCAGCATCCAAAACATCCCATGCATTGCTTGATCTCCAAATCTCTCAATTTGAAGTATTGAATCTCGTTCTTCATCTTTGAAAGAAATTCGACAAGCTTTTCAAGGTACTCTTCAAAAGTGCCGCTATCCTCAAAAGCTCCGTTCAGAATTGTGATCTTCATTATATTAAGCCCCTTTCAAATATCACAGCCGAACCACTTTCAGCCGATTCATAAAAAGCGTCGAGGAGGCTCTGAAGGAGATATGCCTGTTCAGGAGTGGGTAATTCAGAACTCCCTTCCCTGCAGCGATCGAAAAATGCTCCTAACGATCTCATATAGCAGTTGTCATCTTCTACAAAGGGAAGAGAAATATCTGCCAGCTCGCCGTGAATCTCAGTGAACACTTCGGGCGGAAAGACTGTGGCGCCCGCCCTGTCGCCGAAGATCTGAAGATTCACGTTGGAACGATCCTTCATGTTCAACGCGAAAGCTGTTTTCAGAATCAATGACGCTCCGTTCGTGAATTTCACGAACCCAAATGCCGAATCTTCGACTTTGAATTTACCCGGGTCCCAGCTGCCCATCAATCCGACACCCTTTTTGTTGCCTATCTTGCAGTAGGTGCTGGCCGTCACGCTATCGGGCTGGGGGAAGCCCATCATGAAGAGGGCGAGATCGAGCATGTGCACTCCGATATCCATCAGGGGTCCTCCGCCCTGCAATTCCTTGCTCGAGAAGGAACCCCAGCCGGGTACTCCGCGCCGTCTCAAGAAGTTCCCCTCGCAATGATAGACTTCTCCAAGATCGCCGTTATCAACGAACTTCTTGATCGCGATTGCCTCTCTTCTGTACCGGTAGTTGAAGTTGAAAGAGAGAATCCTTCCGGACTTTCTCGAAGCGACCATCATCCGACGGACCTCTTCCTTGTTCATAGCAGGGGGTTTCTCACAGAAAACATGGCAACCTGTCCTGAGTGCGGTTACTGTGGCCGCCGCATGAAATCTATTCGGCGTACAGACGAGTGCTGCATCCGGCTCGAGAGTCGAAAGCATCTCCTCGTAATCGTGGAAAGCCCGTTCTACGCCGAATTTCATCGCCAGTCTTTCGGCTCTCTCCGGCACAATGTCTGCAATCCCTACAAGATCCAATTCTTCCCTCATTGATGAGAGAATGGGCAAGTGTGTAACCTCTACTATCTGACCTGCACCGACTATCGCAACCCGGAGTCTGTCGTTTCTCATGTATCAGAGTTCCCTACAATGCTTCTTATGAAGCAACAGGATTCTCTATATCTCTCGATCGGGTCGTCTCCAGTAACCCTGCATTCAAAGACCACGTTACCGCCATAATCGATTTCCGAAAGTGCTGAAAAGAAATAACCGAAATCAAGATGGGCCTGGCCCGGTTGATATCGGTTGCTGTCGGCGATATGTACGTGAGCAATAAACTCCTTGTTCTGCACAATGCTTTTACGAAGATCGGCCTCCTCGATATTCATATGGAAGGCGTCGGCAGTCAACCTTACACTAGAGAACCCCCCCTCTTCGATCAACTTTGCGGCTGAGCCAAGCGTGTTCAGCATGTGATCTTCATATCTGTTTAGCGGCTCGAGATAGATAAGTGTAGCCGTGTCTTTGGCCAGTGAATTCAGCCTCTCCAGAGAGTCAAGAAGGACGGCAGTGTCTTCCGAGTCCGATCTTGGAGGAACCATCGGAGGAAGCCTTTTCGAGAACATTCCCCAGGCTGCAGGCACTACTATGCCTTTGCCGCCGACGTCAGCCAGTGCTTGCAGGATCTCTCCGATATCCTTTATTGCTTGAGATCTCCTCTCGCTCGAGAAATCGCCTATCCAGCCGCGGTAACCTCCGCATGCGCTTGCAACGGGAACGCCGGTGGAACGAACGGCCGCCTTCACTTCGGCGAGCTCTTCGATCAAGAGCCTTCCATCTATTTCGAAGCCGTCAAATCCCAGCTTATACACAAAACTTAGTTTCTCCTCCATTCTTGAAGGAAAGAACTCCTTGTCTTGAGTGATCAGCTTCATATATTCCTCCTTTCAAAAGTTCGTCAATAGCCGCAGATTGATGAAGTCTTGCTGATCTAACTATATGTACAACTGGCTGTTCGTTTTCTCTTGGGAGCAAGCCGTATACACATCTTCTCTGAAGTTCGATCATTTCCTTCCCCGGTTCACAAATCGCTCCTCATTGTGCATATAGCCAGCTGTATCTCTTGAAATGCGTTTCCAATCGTGTGTCCCGTTCATAATAGAACAGCCTCGTTTTCTGATCAGATCACCGGGATTTTCCGGCAAGTCCGCCTTCTCTGACTACGATTATACAAAGCAGTCTCTCAGTCTTCAGTGACTCACACCCTCAGCTACTGCTCGCTCTAATCCATCGAGAGAGAGTTTATAGTCAAGACCGCTAGAGGCCAACCACAGAATTTGCGCATGAGACAAGAGGCTGGAACATTACTGCCGATCAACTTCCTGACTTTTGGATGATCATGAACCTTCAAAAAGCCACTCCGAGCTTGACGCTCAGTTCGGGATTTTTGTCGACGTACTTGCAGTAGGCTTCGGCGGACTCTTCAAAGCTGACGACGGGGTTAACGATTTCATCGCCGCGAAGAGAACCGTTGCATATCATCTCCCAGCAGACTCTTTCAACCCTCTTTCTGTTCCACCTCGGATAGTCGGGTCCCGGTTCACTTGCCGCACGGGAGAAGATCAACCGCCCATAGTTGTAATGGGCTTCACGCCCAAAATTGATGCCGCCGAGAAACTCCTTTGCCCAGGCAACGTACGAAATTGTTCCCCCGTGTGCAAGACCTCTGAGGCCCGACTGCAGAGCAGAAGGAGCTCCGCTTGTCTCGATTATGCAGTCTGCACCGGTCTGAAGAGTGAGCCTCTTGATCTCAAGTCCAACATCGCAAGCTTTTGGATCTAGAACAAAATCTGCACCTGAGCTCAGCGCAACCTCCCGCCTGACTTCAATAGGATCGACCGCTATCACCGGGCTTGCCCCGATCTTCTTCGCGAGTTGGACCGCCAGCAGTCCTATGGCTCCAAGTCCAATTACTGCAACATGGTCACCCGGCCTCACATTCCCGTCTCTGATCCCGGACAGAGCAAACTGAGCTGGATCATAGCACACGGCGCTCTTCCAGGAGACGGCCTCGGGAACTCTCAACAGACGGTGATTGCCAACGGCGTTGACAATTTGAGTCTCGCGAATTCCTCCGTAAGAACAGACTATCTCACCAACACTATAGTCCCTCACATCCACACCCTTTACAACGATTCTACCTACCCACATATTGCCGAGATTCCAGGAACCGAACTCAACCCCCTTTCCATGATCCGGAGATCGAGGAACTAAGAGCTTCCAATCGTCATCGTAACGTTCGTTTATAAGCGGACTCTCGCCTCTGAAATCAGCTATCTCCGAACCGTGCTTTGGAGAAGCGAACTCGACTTCGACCATAACCTCGTTCGCCGCTATCTTCCTGTCCCTGTATTCAACAATCGCCGCCTTTCCTGGCGCAGTTGCAACAAGCATTCTTGGCATTTCCCCTTACCCCCTGTTCAAAAACTGTTTTCCCGTTTCGATTATTATCCCATACGATAAACTACATGCTTCGGTTCTTGAAGACAATTCCATGAATTGAAGAATCGTAAGTGTCTTTGGGGAGATAGCGAAAGTATTGAATTTGCTGAGCGTAGCGATCAGCTTATGGTTTTTTCCAGCTGCTTCTTTTGGACTGCAACCTGCCAATCCTAAATCCAGGCTTTACTTAGAACTTCCCATTGTAAGGCCCCGAACGAGGTCGTTTTGCACAAGGAGACCGAAAACGATCATAGGGAGTACGGTGATTATTGCCGCTGCGCTCATTACACCCCATTCAATATTTCTTTCGCTAACGAACATGTTGACCAGAACGGGTAGAGGTCTGGTGTCTCTGCCTGTAAGAACTAGGGCAAACAGAAACTCGTTCCAGGCGATGAGGGCGCATAGTATGGACGTGGCCGAGAGTCCGGGCATGACAAGGGGGAGTACAACTCTCCTCAAAGACTGAAATCGCGTGCACCCATCTATCATGGCAGCTTCTTCAAGAGAATTGGGGATCTCCTGAAAGAAACCGCGCATCATCCAGATCGCGAATGGGACGCTGAAAAATGAAAGCGCCAGTACGATAGGGAGGTAAGTGTTTGATATTCCTAGATATCTTGCGATCATGAAGAAGGGCAGAACCATGACAATCGGCGGCGTCATTCTCGCCAGCAGGACGACGAAAGCGATAGTGTTTGCATGTTTCCAGTCAAACCTTGCCAGAGCATAAGCCGCAGGCACCCCAAGAAAAAGCGCTATGACTGTCGAGAAAAACGTTATCATAACACTGTTGATCAGAGAACGGACAAACTCGGAATTTCCGAAGAACTTCGCGTAATTCTGGAAGGTGATACGTGCTGGAACCCACTTGGGTGGCATCGAGAACTGGTCGGCCTCAAATTTGAAAGAGGAAAGCAGTATCCACGCCAGTGGTACCAGAGTCCAGATTAGCGCCATAGCTATGACCACAAAAACCACTATTCTGGTGAAAGGTTTCTTCCTAAGCATAGTTCTTTCCACCGCCTATTATCTTCATGTAGAGTATTGTGAAGACTACCGCTATGCCGAAAGTAAGCATGTTAATCGCCGAAGAAAAGCCGACGTTATACGCCTGAAAGGCAGTTCTGTAACCGTAGAAGGCGAGAGTTTCCGTAGCAGTTCCGGGACCTCCGCCTGTCATAATAAATACGATGTCGAAGACACGCAGAGATGTGAGGGTCCTTATTACCACTGCGACCAGTATAGAAGGCCTGAGAAGCGGCAGCGTTATGTAATGGAATCTCTGAAGGGAACTTGCTCCATCCACGAATGCCGCTTCATACGGTTCGTAAGGGATTGATTTGAGCCCTGCAAGCAAGACGAGAGTCACAAATGGAATGTACTCCCACGCATCTGCAACAATCAATACAGGCATCGCCGCAGAAGGATTTGATAGAAGGGGTTTTTCGACAAGTCCTCCAAGCCCGAGCTGTCTCAATATATGAATAATTGGTCCGTAGTCACTGTTTAGAACAAAGCGCCAGACATACCCCACAACGACGGGAGCGATCATGAATGGAACGAGCAAGACCGACTGAACAATCTNNAGCCTTTGAATTCCGTATCCAGGGCAAGAGCTATGCACAGCCCCGCAATCAGCTCTATTAAGACCGCCCCCAGAACAAAGTAGAAGGTCCTTCCCACAGTGTCCAGCGTGAAAGGGTCGGTGAATAGCCTGACGTAATTGCTGAAGCCCGCCGCTCTTATGCCCAGATCCGGCCTGAGCAGATTCCACCGCAGAAAGGACATCACGATAGTATAGGTCAGTGGTATCATGAAGATTATGACTATAAAAACCATTGAAGGAAGAATATACCAATAACCTCTAGATCTACGTCTCGACTTCATTTGATCACCTACCACAGAAAATGCCGGGCNNTCGACCCGGCTCCGTATCAAATCAATAGTAGCCTCCGTCTCTCATAAGTCTGTCAACTTCCTTGACTGCGTCATTCAAAGCCTGTTCGGCAGTTTTCGTTCCCGCCAAGAATTCCGAGACGGCCGGAGCTATTATGCCGCTCACAATGCTTCCGCCTTCGGGAATCAAAGGTACCATAGGCGTCGGGATGCAGTTTTCCATAGCGGCAGCGAAATCGCCGATCCATGGGAACGACTCTACGAGCTCCGGACTGTTTAGAGCAGAGAACCGTGCGGGTATGTTGCCAGTGGGAGCTGCTTCAACCTCGTTCTGCGTCTCCGTTACATAAAGTAACCACTCCAATGCCGCTTCCTTGTCCGGAGCGGCACTGCTGACCGAGAACCCCCAGGAAATGTAGAGCATCGGAAGCTTCTCTCCCAGTTTCTCTTCCGGTCTCGGGAATCCAACGAAACCGCCTTTGCCGACTACAGACGACCTCGATTCATCTTCGACGTAGAACATTCCAGTCGTCCAGACCTCTGCCATTGCGCTCCGGCCACTTATGAATTCGTTCAGGGCTTCCTGGAAGTCATAGTTCATTGCAGCGGGATTGGCGAACTGGAACATGTACTTCACTTCTTCCAGAGCCTCGATGCCGGCTTCGGAGTTGAAGATCGGGCGCATGTTCAAATCGAGCAATGCTCCGCCTTTTGCCCACAGCCTCTGCATGAAGTGGGTTGCAAGAAAGATGCTTCTTCTTCCCATGAGAGTCACCCCGTAAAGATCAGGCGGCCTGTTGAAAAACTCTGCGACATCTCTGTATTGCTCTAAAGTCTGCGGCGGCTGAAGTTCGTAGCCGTATTTGGCAATGAAATTAGCCTTTTCAGTCGGGTCTTCGAAAAGGTCCTTCCGGTAGATTATTCCTCCGAGTTCGTTCATGTAGGGCACGATGTACGTCTTTCCATTCAGCTTCGCGTTTCTTATTCCCGGAATATCCGACTCGTTGATCTTCTCGTATCCGGGAATATCGCTGATCGGATAGATGTACTTCCCAATCGAAAGAGCCGGGTACCAGAGCATAGAAATGTAAGGTACGTCTATCTCTACCCTTCCGGAAGTGTACCCGAGCATTAGTTGATCAAGGTAATTTGCATAAGGAAACTGCTGAATCTCCACTTCGATTCCGGTCTCTTTTGTAAACCCCTCCATTCTGGTCTTCCAGGCGTCTGTGTGAATTCCAACCTCGCTTGAGAGCTGAAGCGGAACCGCGAAACATGAAACAGTCAAGAGAACAACAAGAAAAAGCAGAAATCTGTTTCTCATAGAATCCCCTCCCTTCGGTCGTTATACAAGATCTTCGCTGTACATCTTCTCTATTGCAGTCAAGGTTATTTCGATCGCATCTTTCACTGAGTCTTCGATTTGGTCTCTCCTCGGATTTTTAACGGAAAGATCAACCTTTGAGCCGGCAGATTGCCTGTATCTGTTTGCATAGCATACACCTATGAATCCAGCCTTCACGCCACGCAGGTAAGAGATCACAAATAGCGCCGAAGCCTCCATTTCGAGTGAAACTACCCTTCTTCTGCTCCAGCTCTGGAAATATTCGGGATCGCGTTTGTAGAAGCAGGAATGGGTCCAGTTGATTCCCGTAATGATCTCTCTTCCAAGAGTTCTTGCCGAAGCCGTCAGGGATGAGTAGACATCTGGAGAAGGCACTGCGGGAAAATTCGCCGGGACGTAGTAGTTCGAGGCTCCATCGTCACGTACGCAACCATACGGCACAACGATGTCCCCCTCATTTACGTACTCTTGCAGTCCGGCTACGCTGCCGATCCTTATCAGCACCCTCGCCCCCACATTGATAAGCTCTTCATATGCAATACTTGCTGAAGGGCCACCCATGCCGGTAGAAGTAACGGAGACCGGTTTGCCGTTGAACTCACCTGTATAGGTGATAAGACCTCTGTTTTCCGCAATCTTTTTTGTGTTGCTAAGTCTACTGACAATCTTCTCAACTCTTCCCTGATCTCCCGGAACGATAACTACTGGCGCTATGTCTCCCGCCTGGCACTCGATGTGATACTGAAGCTTTCCTTCAAGTCCGACTGGCTCTCTGTAATCCTCCATCATTATGTCACCTCAAATCTTCTTTCTGAGAACGTGTATTCTGAACACCGCCGTGTTTATGAAATCCTCCGAGTAGAGCATGGGAACGTTCTTGATATCCCTGTGAACTTCCTTCAGCAGCACTATTGATGAACCCGACCTCATTTGGAGCAGTCCGGCCAACTCTTCGTCGACAAGTCTCGATTCTATTTCGGCAATTGCGTATCTGATTGGATCCTTGAAGTTTTCTTCCAGAAGATCAAATAGAACCAGTTCCTTAGCCTTCCTTCCCTCAAGCGTCTTTAACAGGGCTTCGGTTTTTCCGGGAATCCTCTCGGATGCTATGTAAGTTCTTGCAAATATTGCCGGGATGCCGTCGGCCGCATATACTCTCTCTGTAAGCACAAGGCTCTCGTTTTCAGGCATCTCCAGCTTTTCTGCCAGCCTTTCATCGGCCTTGACTTCGCGAAATTTGTCATAGATGAGCTCGGGATTCTTTCCCGAGCTGGAGATGATTCTCGTCAGACCTCTCAAGTATTCAATCCCCGTATGAACAAGGCCGCTGTCTTTCACAACAAAGGTTCCGAGACCCTGCCTTCTTACGACAAGGCCGTCCTTTTCCAGCGCCGTTATTACTTCTCTTAGAACGGTCTTGCTTGCACCGTAATCCTCGCAGAGCCTCTCTATTGAAGGAAGCTGCGCCCCGTCGCTCATCTTCTGGACTTCTCTCTCTATTTGCGAATATATGATCTCGTAAAGTGATTTTCTTCTTGCCATGAATTAGATTTACCTCCAGTAATTTTAGTCATCATACGTATTATGTATGATGTATTATGAGTATACTAAATCTGCTCTTCATTTCAGTACTGAACTGTTGGCGATATCGACCGATTTCAATTGTCCAGGAGTGATTATTTGGATTGTTCTTATCTTCAGGCATTATTGCAGCCACAATGAAGAGCTTTTGAGTTCGGCCTTCGATTCACAGCAGAATCATTCTCTCAAAGAGCCGTTCTTGTGTCCATTGAAATACAAGACCCACGCACTTTCATCTGAAGGAACATGGGTTGACGAAGATTTGCAGGAAGAAGGTGGGATTGTTTTAGAGTATGGAGAAATCATCTCTAACATTTTTACCACTCGACTACGGTTCAAGAGAGAAGAGTGAAAGTGATTAGTAGTCAAATCCTGCTTGTAGGATCCGCGCCGTCGAGCCGGCTTGCCCTTTGGCATTGACGCTTCAAGGACTATAATTCAATTGAATTAGTTAGTAGTTTTTATTTACCAACTTGAATGATGTCCTTCTGGTGTTTTCTGTAAGCGATCTCCCGGTTGTCAGCAAAGAATCGGCGGAGAAGAGGATGAAGGAAGGAAGCGGGAGGAAGAAGTGGTATCGAAACTTACTGAGATCAGAACGAGCGAAATTCTGAGGATAATTAGAGAAAAGAAGAGTACTTCTCGAGTCCAGATAGCGAAACTGACCGGGCTTAGCAAACCGACTATCTCTTCAATTGTCAACGACCTGGTTGAAGAGGGAGTTGTTAGAGAGAATGGGCTCGGACAGAGCAAATCTTCCGGTGGCAGGAAACCTATAAATATCTCTTTCGCAAAAGACTACAGAAACGTACTCAGTGTTGACATAGGCGGAACTAAGAGTATCTTCGCGTTGATCGATCTCGACGGAAATATCTTAAAACGCGACACTATTGCCACTGACCTTCTTCGCACCGAAAGGGGTCTGGTAGATGAGTTGAATGAGAGGCTCGAGAGTTACATAGAGGGAGTCGGAAAAGAGAAGGTGCTGGGAATCTCTTTAGGCATTCCCGGTACGGTAGACAGGGCCACGCAGAAGATAAAATACATGCCCTCCTTCGACATCGGCGATCTTGATCTCAAGACTCCGGTCGAGAAGAAGTTCGGTATTTCGACGCTGATCGAAAACGATGTTACACTTGCCGCCTTCGGAGAGTCATGGATCGGTTCTGCAAAGGAGTACAATGATGTGATTCTGGTTTCGATTGGAACCGGTATCGGCTCAGGTATTGTCATAAATGATTCGGTTTACAGAGGATGCGTCGGTGGAGCCGGTGAAATCGGCGAATTTGTCACCGACTGGTCTACAGAATCAAAGATGAATACGGGATTTGGAAGACTCGAACAGTGGTTTTCGGGATATGCGCTAGAGTCTTTCTCCAGGAAAAACGGCTGGGAGTTAAGCGTAAAGGACCTATTCGAGA
>NZ_DJHG01000099.1:0-64640 GCF_002432955.1 Mesotoga sp. UBA5825
GCAGTAAGAAACTTAGTAAGTAGGGGGGGATCAGAGGTAAGGGGAATGAGGCTAGAGGTAAGAAGATCAAGATCTCTTCGCTCTTCCGACCTCTTGCCTCTGACCTCAGGCTCTTCCCACCAGATCCTGACCAAGAGCACGTCAGGATGACCAATTGAGTTAGTTCATGCAACCTAACGTCCTGCCCCTAGAAAGGTTCTCCCTCCCGGCGAAGCCAGCCTTACGTCCCCGGATGGTTGGGGGTGAAATCCCCCTGGGCTACTCACCAATTTGTTCGTACAAACAAACTGTCAGTTTATGTAGTCTTATTACCAGGGAGGTGATTGAATGAAGAAGACATTCTGGGTTTTCGTTGTTGTTTTCTCTCTTCTATCCTATCTATTTGCTTTTAACGTTGGCTATATTGAGCTTGCAGAACTTGAGCCGTTTGTTCTTACGGAGAGTGTAGGAAGTAGAACAAGCAATGTGAACTTCACAGTTCTCTCGAAAAGCAATTCAGAAGAAGTCGCAATTGTCTTGTCCGGCTGGTTGTTCGATCCAGGAAGCGAGAATTCGGAGCGAGAAGTATTCATTCAACTTAGAGGAAATGGGGAGAGTTATGAAAAAAAGATTTCATTGATGAGAGAGGGTATATACTACACAATGAATCCCTTCATTCTCTCGTTTCGAAGAGGTTATACACTCGTGGTAATGGGACTCGAAGTTGATTATGATAAAAATAGGGGGGATGATGCTATAGAACTTGCGTTTGAGGACGTCTCGATTGAAGTTGAGTGGCATAGCGATGTGAGCATTCTTCTCGGGGAGGTTAATGAAGGTCTTTTTACTCAGGTCTCTGCAGTCCTTGAAGAACCTGTATTGTTAGTCAAGGGGGGAGAAAGGCCTACGGGCGGCTACAACATCGTGATAGACGGCGTTTATCTCCACGAAGATAGAACCATTGAAGTAGCTGCGAAACTGCAGACTCCGGGAAGCGGAGATTTCGTTACACAGGCCTTCACTTATCCTCATAAAGCGATAAGAATTCTGGGGCTTCATTCCGGCAATTACGATGTCTCAGTTCGAATGGAAGTGCTCAAGGATGGCGAGGTGATTGATATCTATGAATACAGCTCGTGTTTCACTCTTTACTCGTCAAAGAACTGATCTTTTGTACATAGGCATCGGCATCAAACTTCCTTTTTAGGCCGTTTGAGTTCATATATCTGACTTTTCCGAATACTGAACGCTCCGCCCAAGCTCTGTCGTGTTTTCCGAAGCACCAGAGAATGCCGCTATAACCATTCGGATCTCTACCGTCTAGTTCGTACCTGTCGTTAAGATAGTTCGCCGAGCTGATTGCAGTTTCAGGATCAGGACTCCATTCGAGGATCTTCTTTCCCCAATACATACGCATATAACCGTGCATTTTGCCCTTCGCGACCATTTCTCTCTGTGCTGCGTTCCAGTAAGGATCGTGAGTCATCCCGTCCTCCAGTTCAGAAAGTGAGTATACGTATTCTCGCCTATCACTTCTATGTTCATTGAGTGTCTTCTGAGCCCACGGGGGGAGTGCTTCGAAGGAATCGTACCTGGAGTTATAGAACACGAAATTCATGCTCAGTTCTCTTCTAACA
The DNA here is from genome assembly GCF_002432955.1 of Mesotoga sp. UBA5825. NCBI lineage: Bacteria > Thermotogati > Thermotogota > Thermotogae > Kosmotogales > Kosmotogaceae > Mesotoga > Mesotoga sp. UBA5825. The sequence goes on from NZ_DJHG01000099.1 coordinate 1,617, forward strand.
ATAAGCTCTTCAAGATAAGCTTCTATTCCCGATGAACCAGACTCCATAACCCTCCTGGCGATCAGACAAGGGGAGATTTGTCCGAAGTGAAGAAATGGACTCATCTCTGATAGACAGTCACAATTGGGGTCATTTCTCTCTTTCTCGAACCTATCTATTTTGGTTTCTAGAAATATCTCAAGTTGTCTATTTGCTTCTTCCTGTCCGCCAGGAAAGTTGCTGACCACGGATGCCGTGTGGTCGATATTTGAAAGGTCCGGATTGTCGAGATCAAATGTGGTCTCAAAGTCGGTTACAGGGTCTCCGGGTTCGAACACGACGGATTCGAAGTCAGTTATGAAATCTTGAAGGCGACTCAACACTCTTGGCCTAAACGTAGCTGCGCTGTATTCCTCCTTATTACTGGCTGCTTTGACAGGAACAACTACGTTGGCTTCGACCGCGATTACCGGGCACGAGGATGCTTTCGCAATTTCCCTTCTCCATGCGATCTGGTGCCTGAGGTATCCAACGTCTGTGACGATCAAAGCACAGTTCCTTGAGGCCCGGGGGACGATTTCTGTTGGATTACCCTCTAGAACAGTGAATCTGATACCCATTTCTTTGAGCTTTGATTTAACGGCCTTGAGCCCGTCAATCATAAAGGAAAAGTTCCTGAGATTTGCAGAGGGGTAATCGGTGTTGAAGACGAAAAGGACTATAAGAGGAAGGCTATTTCTCTTGGCTTCTTGCTTTGCGATCTCGAGTGCGGGGTTTTCTTCGGTTCTTTGAGAGGCCTGCATCCAGTACATAATGAATCTACCTTTGATATCTCGTCTCTTACTCAGGTTATGAATCCTATCACTCTTCATTTTCCGGACCTTCCCTTCCCGGAGTCCGTTATCTCAATCAATTCAGCAGGGTAGGGTTGGAAAAATGTTTGACGAGCAAGATACTCACTGTCAAATGCAACAATGTAAGAACGCAATATGTAGAGAGGAACACTTAGCGGGATTTTTCCGTCTCGATATCTTTCAAGCGTCTCTAGAAAAAACCTCTTCTCAGAAGAAGAGATGTAATTGGAGAAGTAACCAAGCCCATGCATCAAGACGTTTATGTGTGAAGTATGTTTTGGGGGGGTGGACATCATCTTGTAGAAGTGGGATGAATAATCGCTGTATACTTCTTCAATACCTCTTGAATCCATCTTTCCGATTATTCTTCCCATGATTCTCATTTCGTTCTGGTTGTAGGACATGAAGAGCAGCTTGTTATCCGACTGAAAATCAACCAGACCTTTTCTGGTGAGATTTATGGAGAGGTCTCTGAAGCGCGTGACGGTGAATAGAATAGTTAAGAAATGCTCTCTTATTGTGAAATTAGAAAGTCTTCCCTCGTCTTCTATAGGAAGCCCACAGTATCTTTCTAGTACAATGCCTCCAAAAAAACCAGAATCCCTTCCTGAAGAGGCGACTTTCCCTTCTCCTGGATAGACCTTAACATCCTTTATGCCACACGTAGGTGAGGCCGACTTAAGAATGAAGCCATCTACCCTTTCCAGTCCAAAAAAAAACTCTCCGTAAACTCCAAGAGGCGTTCAGTAACGTCAACTCCCGTTAAGGGTTGCACTAGTCTTGTTTCGTTAGATCTGAAAACCATGCGGATGGGCGGCCTAGGAACTCCGAGCCCGATGTCGTATTCCGGACATACGGTCCTGTAATTGACGAACTTCTCCAGCTTCTCCACGAATTTGTTCGGGATCATCTGAGCGTTGTATCTGCAGCTTTCGAAGCCCAGGCACCTGCTCACGACCACTTCGGGTTTGGCTAGTCTCAACACATCGCCCTCCTCGTTTATTCCAGAAAACCGATGATTTCTTTTGCTATCCTTTCAGGTGATTCAAGAAATGGAGCGTGTCCGCTTCCCTCTACTACTTTCAGAATGCTATTGGGAATCTTTTTAGCCAGTGGCTCTCCATGCTCCGCAACTGGGAGAATAATATCATTTTCTCCCCAAAGGATCAGCGTGCTGCATTCGATTTCGCCAAGTTTATCCGATACAGAAGCTGTGTCATCACTGTTTATGAATTCATAAATAAAAGAAGAGGACATGTGGTCCACGAGCGAGAAATATCTGCCGAAAGTCTCAGAACTGAATAAGGATTTGTCTCCCAATCCTTTAGTGTAAAGTAATCTTTGAACCGGAAAAGTTTGGAAATAGAACCTCATAGCGATCCGCGTCATTATCTTGCTTCGCGCAAAGAAACCGGGGAGAATATCTCTATCCCCGTGAATGGAAGAGTCAATGAGAACAAGGCGGTTGACCCTTTCGGGAAAATAGTAGGCGATGTACAAAGAGACCTCTCCTCCAAATGAATGGCCAATCAAATCAGCTTTCTCAATGTTCAATAGGCTCATTAAATCAACCACAAGCTCAGCATAACCCTTTCTTGAATAGTCACCTTTGTTTGAGGCAGTGGACAGCCCAAAACCGGGCAAGTCCAACAAGTAGACTCTTCTATTCGATGAAAGCAGTTTAGCAAGCTCTAGAAAATCAAAATGTGATCCAGCAAAACTATGTATCATTAGAACTGGGTCCCCATCTCCAATAACCTTGAAGAAGACCTCCTCTTGTTCTACCTTCAAATACCTTCCGTCTCTCTCTATTCTTCCGAAATAAATCCTGGCTATGGTAACGCTGAAGATACTGTTGATAACGAGGAGAGCAGCACCTATTAGCAGAATCAAAAAGAGCGCTTTAATCAATTTCATCAGATACACCCCTTCACGGGAAGTATTCAAGCAACAATAATATACCATTTTTTCTTTGCAGATCGTTGGATGGTTACGAATACCGAGTATCTAGGAAAGCAATTCTTCTTTTCGAAGAGCAGTGCTTCTTTCTTTTGGAAGAAGCCACCATTCGAGAACGATTAAGAGAAGCTATTGCCTTTTCTTCTTCTTGCCTAGAAGCTCTACACCTTCCTTGGCACTGAGATTTCCTTCTTCCAATTTCCTGATGATCTTCGAAGCTTCCTGAATTTGGCGATTTGCAAGCTCATATCCGAGACTTGTGACCAGTTACTCCAGTTTGCTTCTTGCAGTGGGATAGGAAATACTTAGCTCCTTCTGGAGTTCAGAGAGATTTCCTCTATTCTTAATGAACACTTTCAGGAAGTCAAGGAGTTCTTCGGGCAGGTAAAGCAGCTCGTCTTGCACAAAGGTCCCGATAATCTTAATCTCGCAGTTCTTAAAGGTATACTCGGTAATTGTAGATATCCGCCGCAGCTGGGACACTTAGCAAGCCGCTTCTTCATCCAGAGCCCTCGATCCGATCGGCAATATGCGTGCTGCAAGAGAAAATATCGGTAAACCCGGGAAGAAGTCAATCTTTGGAGAGTCATCAATTCAATAAAGTTCAATAATATTATCTAATAATTGATAAATATATGACAATAACTAATAAGTGCAAATATTGCATAAGCAAAATCTTATTTCTTCTGAATTCTAGATATATTCCAACGATTCGATTTGATGGAGTGTGCGCATGACAGAGAAATGACCATTATTGAAACAATTCCTGAAATTCACCTGGAAAGAAAACTTTAGGTGTTTTCTGCAACGGAGACACGCTTCTGCAAGACAATCCTTGATGTAAATGAATGCGGAGATTCAAACTATTCAATTATCACCTGTCTTGTTTCGACACCCATTCTGAAGACAACTATAGCTGCAAATGTACTGAGAGCAGCCATAAAAATCATTACAACAAATACGCTACCGGTGGCTCCCATTAAAGTGCTGGTGAAATAGGGCGCGATAATTCCTGCTGACCTTGCCACAGCTCCTGAAGTACCGTTTCCAAGGCCACGCATCTCGGTTGGGTATAATTCAGGGGTATAAGCGTATACCATGCCCCAAGCTCCAAGAACGAATAGAGAAATCAGAACGCTGGCGAAAAGAAGAAGCGAAGAGCTGCTTACAAAAGCCATCACAATAGACGATACTGCCATTCCCGCAAAAAAGAATGTGAGAGATGGCCTTCTACCGAACCTCTCTATAAGAAGCGCTGCGGCAAGATATCCTGGAAGTTGCATGATAAGCATGAAAAAGGTGTACCAGAGAGATGAGACTGGGGTGAGCCCTTTCGACATGAAAATCTTTGGAGCCCAAGTATAGATTCCGTAGTACACAAAGCTAACCGAGAACCAGCTTATCCATATCATGATTGTCCTTCTCGCAAGACCGCTTCTAAAAAGCCCCAGAATAGGCTGCTTTGAGCGTTGGTGCATCTCAACTTCCTCATCTATACTCGTCGAAAGAATCTTTTCCAGAGCTGATTTTCCCTTCTTCATGAATTCATATTTTGGACTTTCAGGAAGAAGAAAGGATACGAATATAAGGGGAATACTGAAGAAGGCAAGCAAGTAGTATGACCACTGCCATCCAAGGGATTCCAGCGTTAACATTGTGAATCCGCCTATCAAGATACTTCCAATTGCCCAGCTAGATTCCAGGAGAGCAAGATAAAGGCCCCTGATTCTGATGGACGAGAATTCGGTAAGGTAGGCGTTTACAACAGGTAACAGTCCGCCATAACCAAATCCTGAGAAAAATCTTCCCAGGGAGAACACTCTCATTGAGTTAGAAGCGCCGGTGAGTCCTGTTGCAAATCCGGCGATCAACAAAAGAACAAGATTAGTCCACTTTCTTCCGAATCTATCTGAAATTGCACCGGAGAATAGTGCTCCAAGAAGCATACCTGCAAACACGGAACTCGCCATCATGTTCTGGCTTCCAACAGTTCCTGCGAGATCGTCAACAATAGAAGGAAGAGTCAGGGAGGTAATCATCACCCCTCCGGCCACAAGCATCCACTCCATTGATGTCAAGAGAAGCATTCGTCTTCTTCTACCGGAAGTGATATATTTCTGAATGACTTCGTCTATGTTCATTCGCTCACCCCTCTACTTGGCAAAAAAGCCCTTCTCCTCCAGCATGTTTCTGATACTCTCCAGTACCTCTTCAGAGTCCGCCTCAATAGTGTGAAGGTGGACTCCGTCTTTTGAAAGACTAAGAAGAGGAAGTGCATCTGATGCTTTCAGAGCAGATACAAACCTGTTTAGATGATCTATGCTTGATAGATTAAGCTGACCTTTGAGCTCACCATAGACTGCGTGAATCACGCTGACATCGATTACGCGTCCTCCAGCTCTTATTATTGCTGAAAGTTCATCGTAGATATCCTTTTCCTCGTGTTTTACGGAGACAACCATTCTTAAACTCTTTCTTCCGTCAAGAACATATCCTCTCGGAGTAGAGACGATTCTATAGCCTCTTTCCCTTAGCTCGTCAACATCCTTTACGATCATCTGTCTACTAACGCCTGTTTCAGCTGCCAGAGTCTGTCCCTTTACCGGAACGGTCGAAGCTTCAAGAGTCTCTAAGATGTGTTTGTATCGCGAAGATCTCTCCACCACCTCACCCCCAGCATAAAGCTAATTATAGCAGCTACTTTACAGTAATTCAGTCTAAAAAAATATGTCCGTAAGGACATGTCGTGAATTAAGAATCCACGAAAAACTCTGGTGGCAAGGGACGGAATCGAACCGTCGACACACGGATTTTCAGTCCGCTGCTCTACCTGCTGAGCTACCTCGCCATCAATCTGGTGGAAGCGACAGGGATCGAACCTGTGGCCTTCTGCTTGTAAGGCAGACGCTCTTCCTCTGAGCTACGCTTCCACCTCTGGCGCCCTCACGGGGATTTGAACCCCGGTCGCCGGCGTGAAAGGCCAGTGTCCTAGGCCACTAGACGATGAGGGCCGAAGCACGAATTTATATTACACTATAAACCGTCCCCGGTCAAGAGGTCGATGCTTTTCTTTCGTGGCTTTCGCCCACTACTTTGGGTTCATAATCCGCCTTGGGTAGGGTTTTTTCATGATAGAATCTTGAAGAAAGGGGTGATCGTGATGCCGATTGACTTCAGAATGACAAAAAAAGGGCTGATTCTTCTCATTGACTCTTACAGAACCGTCGATGAATTGAGGCAAGACATCATGAAGAAGTTTGCTGACGCGAAGGATTTCTTTCGTGAAGGAGATGAGATCTCGCTCATGCTTACTCAAGATACAAGCAAACCGGATGACATCGTTAAGATCGTCTCGCTGTTGAGTGATCTTGGTGTCCACGTTAAGGACATACTCGTGGGTAGTATGGAGCAAAAGGATGTGAAAGTCGGTCAGAAGTATGATCTTGTTAGAGAGAAGATTACTGAAGTTCGAGGAGCTCAGATCATTAGGCGTAATCTCAGATCAGGACAGATAGTCGTTCACAATTATGATGTTGTGGTGGTTGGCAATGTTCATCCCGGTGCAGAGGTAATCGCCGGTGGTAGCGTTGTAATATTTGGAAGTGCAAGAGGGGTTGTTAGAGCCGGTTACTCTCAGGGTGAAATCGGGATAATCGCAGCGATCGATTTGCAGCCTTCACTGATCCAAATTGGGAATTTCATAACTCAGGAATACGATCGTTTTGATAAGCCTGCCGTGGCACACGTAAGGACGGGTAGGATAGTAGTTGAAGAGGCGGACAATGTTAAGTTTGAAGTAAAGGGGGAGGCGAATTGAGTTTAGCCAGGTTATTGATTAATCTCTCCAATGCCTTTGGACCTGTGGGATACGAAGATGAAGTCCATTCGGTAATTAGGGAAGCGATAGGTCCGTTTGTGGATGAGACCTATACAGACGAGATTGGAAATCTGATTGCAGTTAAGAAAGGAAGTGGGAAGAGAATAGGCGTATTCACTCATGTTGACGAGGTATCGCTTGTGATTTCGAGAGTCGATGAAAGAGGGTTTGCAAGGTTTGAAGAGCTAGGAGGCGTCGATCCTAAGGTATTGATTTCTCAGAAGGTTAAGATCAGGAGCAGAGATGGAAAGGAAAGATCAGGAGTAATTGGAATGTTGGCTCCCCACCTTCAGAAAAGGGAGACAAGAGGAGAAGTCCCTTCTTTCGATGAGCTCTTCATTGATGCTTCGATTAATCCGGATTATGAGAAGATAGGTGTTGGCGATCTTGCAGTAGTAGACATTTTGGCGTTTGAGATGAACGGCAAGGTTGCTGGGAAAGCTCTTGACGACAGAGCGTGTGCAGCGATTAGCATAGAGACTGCAAGAGAGCTCTCGAAATACAGTACAACTCCTACCGTCTATTTCGTGTTCACAACAAGAGAAGAAGTCGGGGCAATAGGAGCAAAGGGCGCCGCTGAAGCTTTGGAAATCGATCTTGGTGTTGCCATGGACGTTACTCACCATGACAAAGAGAACGATGTCGAACTTGGAAAGGGTCCGGCCTTAACTGTTGGAGGCCCGAATATCCACAAGAAGTACTTTGAGTTACTCGATAAACATGCGAAAGACAATGAAATCAAAGTTCAATATGACTTCAGCTCAGGTAGAACGGGAACTGATGCAGACAATGTCCAAATAGCCGGTACCGGAGTTCCAACGCTTCTGCTTTCTCTCCCTGAAATGTTCATGCACACTCCAGTCGAAGTAGTTCAAGTTAGTGATGTTGCAGGAACGGCCAGATTACTTGCAGGATTTTTCATATCTCTGAAGGGGGCTGAGGAGCAATGAAGCTAGAACGCCTGAAAGACCTTTGCGAACTCCCGGGAATATCAGGTTTTGAGGAAAAAGTCTCTTCCTTCATCAGGAGCATTGTCGAGCCAAGAGTCGATTCGATCTGGACCGATACAGTTGGAAACCTAATCGCGGTGAAAAAGGGGACGGGGAAGAGTTCTAAGAAGCTTATGCTTCTTGCTCATACCGATGAGGTTGGTCTTATGGTGAGGAAGATCAATGAAGACGGCACACTCTCCTTCACCAGTGTAGGAGGAGTCGATCCAAGAGTATTGATGGGTAAAAAGGTTTTGGTGGGAAAGGATTTTGCTCCTGGAGTGATAGGGTTTGAAGCCATACACACTCAGGATCCAACCGCTTTGCTTAAAACACCAAGCATGGGCAAACTGAGAATCTATTTGGGTTATTCAAAGAAGGAAGAGGCTCAGAAGAACCATCGCATTGGCGACCCAGTATTCTTCGATACTCAGTACGAAGAGATTGGCGACTATGCGATTGCGAAATCATTTGACGACAGGACGGGGTGCGAAGTACTAATAAGGATTCTTGAGAGCCTTGAAGGATACCGTCTGGATTTTGATGTCTATTTCGCCTGGGTGGTCCAAGAAGAGGTTGGTCTGAGGGGAAGCGGGGTCGCGGCGAAACAGATAAAGCCGGACGCAGCTCTTGTGTTCGAGAACACTACGGCTGGAGACAACCCGGAGCTTCCTGATTACAGGTGGGCCACAAGTCTTGGAAAAGGCCCCGTCTTAACATTTGCCCACAGTGGATTGGTGCTAGATAAGAGGATACTCGACACAATCGTGGATACTGCTAAGAAAAACTCAATAAAATTCCAGTACAAGAGCAGGATAGCTGGGGGTACTGATGCAGCTAGGCTTGCAAGAGTAATTTCGGGTATACCGTCAGGTGTTATCTCGACTCCTTCGAGATACATACATTCTCCAACTTCTGTAATAAACGTCAATGATTTTCTCGGAGTGGTAAAACTTGCCAGTTTACTAGTTAAGGAAGGGAAGGTGCTGTCTAGATGAAAAAGCTGATTGAGAAACTGGTTACGATTAGTTCTCCCAGTGGTAGGGAGGATGCTATAAGGGAAGCGATCGCCGAAGAGATCAAACCATACGTTGATAGCATGAAGATAGATCCGTTAGGCAATCTTGTTGCTCTGAAGAAAGGAAAGAGTGGTAAGAAGCTGCTATTTGACGGTCACATGGACGAAATCGGTGTCGTGGTCACACATATCGACTCAAATGGTTTTCTCAGGATTGATTCGATAGGTGGGCTGTCTCCATATATGCTTTTGGGTTCGAGATTGATTTTTGAGACAGGAGCATCAGGTGTCGTTGACCTAGAAGGGGAGACGATCAAAGAGCTCGGGGAGACCATCAAGAATCTTGATTTCGACCACATTTTCGTTGACATCGGAGCAATAGATAAGAGTGATGCAGAGAGGAAGGCACCGATCGGGACTTTTGGAACATATGATTCAGAGTTCATCGATCTTGGAAAGAGACTCATCTCGAAATCTATGGACGACAGGATCGCCTGTGCTATTATGATACAGGTCTTGAAAGAGCTAAAGGATCCCAAAGACGATGTTTACTTTGTCTTCGCCGTTCAGGAAGAAGTTGGACTAGTGGGTGCAAGTGTCGCTGCATTTGATATTATGCCAGATATGGCTGTTGCAGTAGATGTTACCGCAGGACCCGACACCCCGAAATCTTTGAAGAGAATGGGATTCAAACTTGGAGAAGGACCTACGATAAAGATAAAGGATCGCGGAAGCATAAGCTCTTCGAGAGTAGTATCTAGATTGAAGGAGATTGCTGAGAAAAAGGAGATTCCCACTCAGTATGAGGTCTTGATTTTTGGAGGCACTGACGCTAGAGGTTACCAGACGACCGGAAGAGGAATAGCCTCAGGAACGGTCTCGGTTCCTTGCAGATACGTGCACTCGCCTCACGAGATGGTTGATTATGATGATGTTATTAATGCGGTTCGTCTGTTAAAGGCACTTGCTGAAGAAGGAGTGGAATGAGAAGAATCACATTTACCAGTGAATCAGCTGAAAGGTGTCAGTTGATTTTTGGGAAGGCTTTTGCTGGAAGACTTCCAGAGTCCCTGAAAATAGTAGACTCTGGTTTTAGAAAGGTCTTTGGCGAAAGACTGGAAGACGAATACTTGATGCCCGGTGGAGAACATGTGAAGTCAGTTGACAGAGTGTTCGAAATATATCAGGTTATAAGGGCTTCGAGAAGAAAAGCAATAACAGCCGTTGGAGGAGGTTCTCTCATCGATCTGGTAGGTTATGCGTCATCAGGTCATACCGATATTGAGAAGCTCTTCCTCTTTCCTACGACGACAGTTAGTCAGGTGATGCCTGCGCTGAAAGGATTCAGGGTGAATTTCGAGTTTGTGAAGGACCTTCTCTCTTTCAACTGTCTCCCGGACAAAGTCTTCATTGATTTTGAGGTCAGTTACAGAGAGTATGCTTGCTCGTCTAAGAGTGTTCTGATCTTTCCTTTGCTGGTTGCCCTTTCGTTTGATAATAGGCTTTTCAAGTATCTTTTTAACGTTGTGGTCTCTGGTAAAGATATCTCTGCTGAGCAATGGGAAGATATTGTTTTCTCGTCAGTGAAAGCTTATCTTAAGGGAATTGAAACTGGCCGATTCGTTGTAGGCACGGAAATTGGAAGGCTTATTGAAACTGCTTCTAGGCTTAAGGCTGGATATGATGCTTCACTTCTATTTGGAGCCATGATGGAATTACGTCTGGCCGAGAAATTTGGTACAGGGGATAGCAGTGTGACAGAAGACTTTTTTAGAGTGGTGAAATTGCTGTGGGACAGTAGATGGTCTTCCAGAATTGATATGTCGTCCTTGGTTGACTTGGTCGAACAGAAAGGTGGTGTAAGAATCAGTACTCCTGACGGAAATCTCGACAAGACTTACTTCGTGGGGTGTTCTGTATTTGAGAGATTTGTCAGGGAAAAGACCTGGAGGGGATTGGAGAATTTTGTATGAGCGAAGTATCGCATGATTATGTTCTGAAGACTCTTATCGTTATCGTTCTTGCATTGTCGGCAGTTGTCATGACGCTTGGAGGATATGCTATTTTTCTCCGGGAGGAAAACAGAAAGTCGGAACTCATAATTGAGGAAATCAGAAGTTCTGTGCTTTCTCAGGGGATCGATCAGCCTGAACAGCCGGACAATCCCGTACAGTTTCCCACAGGAACACAGGTTGTCAGAGAGACAATATCGATTCCAGAGACTCAGAACTTCTTTCTTGAGGTATTCGACTATAGGCGGCTAATACTGAACTCCTTCGACTTTCTTGCAGAAGGTTCCGAGTTTGGTTATGTTGTTGTGGAAGAAGATACAGCATTCAAGTTGTGCGTGGAGAAAGGTCTCGGGAAGTACTTTATCACCAGGGTGGGGGATAGTTTTGGCGTGATGTTTCTGGGGAAGAACCCACTTGACGGACTTTATGACTCAAAGACGGCGTATGGAATTCAACTCGTATCGCACACAGTCTCAGATGGGATAGCACCACAAGTAATGGATCTGAGGAGTGCAGGTTACCCTGCCTTTGTGTATAAGTCAATAACCGCGGACGGGAGAACATTCTATGCAGCTGTTTTAGGGGTTTTCCCTGATGCGGCAGCGGCCAGAGAGTACTCTTCATCAGTCGACGTTCAGGCACTCCAGAGGATAACGGGCTGGAATATCACTGACAGGTTTCCGAGGCAGTTGAGATGAGGAAGATTTCGGTCAAGGAGTTACAGATAATCGGATCAATTGTGATACTAGTGATCATGGGGTTTGTGGCCCTCTCAGGGTATAGCGGTAGCAACACAATGGCCATCGGTGAAAACTCTGATAAATCGAAGTCGGTTAGCTTCCCTATTGATTTGAACTCTTGCTCGGAGAAGGAGCTGGAGCTGTTGCCGGGGATAGGCCCTGCCAAGGCTCGAGCAATAGTCGATTACAGAGCTACGTCCGGTCCGTTTTTTTCCATTGACGATCTTCTTCTTGTCAGGGGAATTGGTGAAAAGACCCTGAGTAACTTGAGAGAAATGGTGACCGTTTCCGGTCAGCTGTATTCCAACGCAGAAGGAGTGGTTTTAATCGACATAAACACGGCTTCCTCTCAGTCTCTTCAGAAAATTCCAGGAATCGGTGAAGCTAAGGCAGCTGCTATAATCGAATACAGGGAACTCAAGGGACCCATAATAACTGAGGAAGACCTTCTCAATGTACCTGGAATCGGACCTTCCATACTTCCTGAAATCCTTGCTGCCATTATTCCTCTTATCGGGGCTGAAGAACAATCCGGTTCGAGAAAGGTGAATGTTAATAACGCAGATGTGGAAGACCTCTGTAAGCTTCCAGGCATCGGGCCCGTACTTGCTCAGAGAATAGTTGAGGCGCGTGCTCATTTCGGTCCATTTCGTTCGTGCGATGATCTGGCTAAGGTAAGTGGAATTGGTGATAAGACCATTGCCAGTTTGAAGGAGCTGGTTGAGTTTTGAATCTGCTTCATGTTTGCTGCGCACCGGATCTAGTTAGTTCTGTTTTGAGGAGAGAGGAACTGAAGCATTCAATGCTGCTTTTCTATAATCCGAATATCTATCCTGAAGAAGAGTTCTTCAAAAGATATCATGCTTTCCGAAGAGTCTGTCAAGAAATGGGAGTTGAGTGTCCTGAACCAGACTACAGCCCCGAGGACTTCTCTGCTATTCATGATTCCTTTGAAGATGAGCCGGAAGGGGGCATGAGATGTACGAAATGTATAGAATTAAGGCTGAGAAAGGCAGCGGAAGCTGCAAAATCCTTAGGTGCCAAGAGCTTCAGTACCACGCTTCTTGCAAGCCCCCAGAAGCCAATTTATCTGATCTGTCAGATTGGGCAGAAAGTTTCGGAATCGTTTGATTTGGAGTTCATTTCGGAAAACCTAAGACTAGAAAGGGGAAAGCTAAATCAGTTTTTGGGTAATGTCTATGTCCAGAATTACTGTGGCTGCAAATCTAGTCTCAACGAAATTGTCCAGACCAGAGAGATCAAGAAAAGGAGAGATAAAGAGGCGCTAGAGAGAGACTTTTCATGCTTCGCCGATCTCTGGAGATTCAGAGGTGCCGTAATTTCTCGAAGCAGCATCCCCGTTGAAGAGGTCTCCGTGTTGAAAGAGCTGATAACTCTCATTAAGCCTTGTGCACTTCTTGATGATGTCGAAGATGTTTCACTACAAGGCAAAAGATGGTTGAAAACCGGGAGTTACAACTGCCGGATAATCAGGGAGAAGAAGTAATGGATACTCTGGCAAAAAGAATCAGATCACTGGGGGAAGAGTGTGGCATGGTCTTTCGCCTGGTCGACGAAAAAGGAATTCCTTATGATGGGGATTTGGAATTTGATATCCCTCAGCTCATAATAGCGCTTTCAAAAGCTACGGGTTCGAGAAGCTCAACGGTTGTGAATGGGACGCAGATTACCGCTCTATATCTTGATGGAATTAGAAAGAGTTCTTATCTCATAGTGCTCGGTGAGTTCCTTGAAGACAACGCATATAGGCTTTTGAAAACGGTTATCGAGTCCCATGAGGCGAACCTGTGATTGAATTCACTTTGAAACCTGCGGGTCTAATTGATCTTGATTCGACACTTGACTGTGGTCAGACTTTTCGATGGCGAAAAGAAGGAGACTGGTGGAAGGGAGTTGTTCGAGATACAGTTCTCTTCCTGAAAGAGAACTCAGATGGAATTATTGTCAGATCTTCCTCCAAATCTTTGCTCGGAAAAGATATCTATGAGGAAATTGGGAACTACCTTGGACTTGGAGATAATCTGGAGGAGATTCACTCAATAATTCTGGAAAGACTGAAGTGTTTTGATCAAAGGGTTAGAATCGTGTCTGAAAAGGCTCTCAAGGAAGCCGAAGGATTGAGAATACTTAGGCAAGATCCTTTTGAGATGGTTGTGGAGTATATTCTCTCAACTAGAAACAGCATTCCTATGATTCGATGGATGAGCGACAAACTATCGGAACTCTTTCCCGAAAACAGGATCGATCTATGTCAGGAGAGTTACTACACGTTTCCTTCATTGGAGCAGGCCAAGGGAATCTCAGCAGAAGCTCTGACCGAGCTCAAAATCGGTTTCAGGGTTCCGTGGCTTATGAAACTCTTTTCAGACATAGAGACAGAAGGGTATTTCTCACGGCTTTCTTCACTGGCTGCCGAAGACTTGCTCGAAGAATTGATGAAGCATGACGGCATTGGTTACAAGGTAGGTAGCTGTGTAATGCTCTTTGCCTACGGTAAGCTGAGCGCCTTCCCGGTAGATATCTGGGTGAGCAGAGTGATGAAAGATCTGTTCGCGCTGGACGGTTCAACAAAGAAGGTAATGCAGTTTGGAATGGATTCCTTCTTTCCTTATGGAGGGTACTATCAAGAAGCACTATTCAGGTACTATAGAACTCACAAACTAGGAAGAGAGAAGAAATGAGGATAAATGTTATCGGTGGAGGACTGGCCGGTTCTGAAGTTGCTTTGAGCCTCGCGGATTTCGGAAAAGAGGTAATGATTTTTGAGATGAGACCTGCCAGGAAAACCGATGTTCATCAATCGGAAGACTTTGCGGAACTAGTATGCAGCAACTCTTTGAAATCTAAGTCACTGGACAATGCATCGGGCCTGTTGAAGGAAGAGGGTTTGCTAATTGGCTCCCGACTTCTGGAAGCCGCCCACCGTCATAGAGTACCTGCCGGAAAGGCTTTGGCAGTAAACAGAGAGACCTTTGCAAGAGAGATCACTAGGAGGATAGAGAACCACCCACTTATCAGTGTTCGGAGAGAAGAGGTGTGCCAGCTAGACATCTCCGGGTCAGTCAATATAGTGTGTACCGGCCCACTAACTTCTGAATGCCTTGAGAATTATCTAGGTGAACTGTTTGGCAACGCACTCTTTTTCTTTGATGCTGTAGCTCCAATAGTCGCTTCGGATTCGGTAAACTTCGAGAGAGCCTTTGTTGCTGACAGATATTCCGACACCGGAGACTACGTGAACTGCCCTCTTACGATTGAGGAGTACGAAGTTTTCTGGAAGGAGATTGTATCGGCAGAAGTTTTGGAGATCGAAAACTTCTCGGATCGATTTCTCTTCGAACGCTGCCAGCCTGTTGAAGAGATAGCGCGAAGCGGAAAAGAAGCTCTGAGATTTGGTCCAATGAAGCCGGTGGGACTGACCGATCCTGCAACGGGAGAAGAACCTTTTGCGGTTGTTCAGCTTAGAAAGGAAAATCTATCAGGTTCACTTTTAAGTCTTGTTGGGTTTCAAACGAGGCTGAAATGGAGCGAGCAGAAGAGAATCCTAGGACTTATCCCAGCTCTAAGGAACGCCGACATTGCCAGATATGGAGTAATGCACAGGAACACCTTCCTCGATTCACCCAAGCTTCTGAATCCCGATCTTCAGTCCAAAGATTACCAAGGGCTGTTCTTTGCAGGACAGATTTGCGGTCTTGAAGGATACGTGGAGGCAATAGTCTCCGGAAGGCTTGTGGCAATCAATGTCAATCGATTTGTTGACGGTCGCAGAACGTTAATTCCTCCGAAGGAGACAATGCTTGGAGGGCTGGTCAACCATGTAACAGTATCTGGCAGGAGTCCCTTAAGACCAGTATATGCGAATTTTGGTCTTCTACCGGAGATAAGGATGAGAGATAAGAGAGAGAAGAATAGAAGAAAGGTATTAAGAGCGCAAGAGCAGATGGAGGATTTCCTGAAAGAGGTGAGAAAGTGATATACAGAAGCAAACCCGTCTTTTCGAGTAGACCGTGGGGTGATAGTGATTTGAACACCATCTACGGAGTAGATTCTGAAGAACCGATAGGAGAAGTTTGGCTTCTGTCAGATACAGCTAATATGAAGACCAGTCTTGAGTCAAGCTCTTCAAGACTGAATCCTGAAGATGTTACTGAAGAGCTTTGTGGACGAGCTTTGCCTAGGTTTCCTTTGATGGTTAAATATATCTCGGCAAAGGAATGGCTTTCAGTCCAAGTTCATCCTGATGATGAATTTGCCCGTCGCATTGAAGGAGAACCATGGGGTAAGAGCGAATGCTGGTATTTCTTAACAAATGGTCAGGTGCTTGCAGGCTTAAAGAAAAAAACCGAGACAATCGACATCAGAGAGAAAGACCTGAATCACATCAGTCTTAATAAGGGAGATCTTCTGGCTTTGCCTGCAGGTGTCGTACACGCAATAGGGCCGAGTTCTAAGCTGATCGAGATTCAGCAGAACAGTGACACAACGTACAGGCTCTTCGACTGGAACAGGGGTCGGGATCTTCATCTTGACAAGGCAATCAAAGTAATTAAGCCGTCTGTTAATCCAGAATACTGTAAGAACATGAAGAGTTTTCAGTGGAAATACTTTTCGATAGAGAAGACAGTGACATTCTCCGGTACTGGAATATGTGTCACAATTGAGGAAAGACCTAATCTATATGTGGTTATCAATGATAATGTTGAATCCCAAATGCCATTTCTTGCTATCACTTTGGGACCATTTTGGAGTGAGGACTTGTGAAGCACATTTTGGTTCTTGCCTTTATATTGACCGTTTCAGCTCTTGCCTTTTCTGTTGACAAAACGGATTTGCTTCTTTCGAAGAACTACCTTATGGATATACAATCACTTGACAGCAGAGATTTGGAAACGAAGGCTTATCTTACGTTAGCCGTGGGTCTGAAGTACAGAGAGACTATCCAACCAAACTACAAGGTTTGGTTTAGTAATCTCTATTCAGAGCTTCAAGGAGAGGTACTTCCTCCGTACCTTCAGGAAGCCATCGAGGTGGTCTACCAGTTAGTCGCTGTTTCAACTGTCTCCGCGTTGAATATGCTCTATTCGTCTGAAAGCGAGGACCATCTCTTGAAGGCGGTATCTCTGAGAGCCTTCTTCTATGATTGGGTTGATACAAGAGACCCGAGATCGGCAAAGCAGATCGCGGAGACGGCAAATGAGTTGATTGACGCTCGACCCGGGCAGTATTTCCCATACAAAGCTTTGCTGGAGTTGTATTCCAGCATCGGCTCAATGGATATTGAAAGGTTAATGGAAATCCGAGAAACGGTATTCTCTGAAAACCTTCAGGGACTGCTCGGAGACGATCTCATCGAAAGCGAATTTGTCTCAGGGCTTACAGAGATGGTTATAGAGGACTTTTCGAGGCTGGAAACAGAGGATCCACTTTCAAGCTATTATGTGGCGATGTCCTATCTGCAACTTGGTGAAGTACCTCAAGCTTGGGAGATCTTAGACTCCCTCGATCTAAATCAGATTCCTCCCAGATTTGCGTCTAATGCTTCGATGGTAATTGGAGACATTTACCTTGAAGATGGTAACTTTGAAGAAGCAATTGAGCGCTATCAGGAGGCAGTACGTTTTTGGCCGAACAACTCAAGGGCTATTAGGAATCTTGGAATGGCCTATTATGAGACGAAAGATCGAGACTACTATGATTTAGCTAGGTTCTATCTTCAGCTGAGTGGATTCGAAGATTATGATTATGCAGTAAGTTCTGCACTGAAGGAGTTAAGGCGAAGAGTAATCTTTGAACTGGCGCTTGTTACAGTAGTCCCGCTTACTGCCGTAGTAGTCCTAGGGCTCTTTCTGTTAGAATACTTTAGTAGAAAGAGAAAGAGTTCACAAGAGAGAAAGGCGATGAAAGAAGACGGAGGAAATGATGAGAATTGATGTTCTTGACAAAGGGTTCGTCGAGCTTGTAGACCGAATGGGAGATGACTACTCAGCGGTTCAGGCAGCTAGAGTAAGTTATGGTAAGGGCTTAACTAGCAAAGATAGAGATGATCGCCTAATTCGTTATTTGATGGAGCATGGTCACCACTCCCCTTTTGAACACATAGTGTTCAAGTTCCACTTGAAGCTACCGATTTTCGTTATGAGACAGCTCGTGAGACACAGAATAGCGTCAATAAATGAGCGAAGCGGAAGATATACTGAGTTCTCTGATGAGTGGTATCTGCCCGATTCCATAAGGACTCCAGACGGCGAAAACAAACAGGGTTCAGTGGAATGTGCAGATAAGGCAATCACTCAAAAGGCGATTGCAATAATCGGAGAAGCCTATAAGAACGCTTTTGTCGCTTATAGTAGGCTCATAGAAATGGGCGTTGCAAAAGAGATGGCGAGAATTGTACTTCCCACATCTATGTACACAGAGGCGTACTGGACTATCAATGGAAGGTCGATTATGAATTTCCTAAATCAGAGAGCAGATTCTCATGCTCAGCCAGAAATCCAACTGTATGCTAGTGCAATCGCAGAGATTTTCGAAGCTAAATGTCCGGTAGTATATGATGCTTTCATCAGGTACAACTACACAGGTGATCTTCTGAATAAGGAGGTTAGGGGATGAGACTTGCCAATATCATCCGGTTACTTGATTGCGAGATACTGAATAATGTAACTGAAGATCCTGAAATAGAGTCGGTAGGAGCTGCAGATCTGATGAGTGATGTGCTTGCTTTTGGAGGACCTGGAATGATTCTGGTAACAGGCCTGAACTCTCCTCAATGTGTTAGAACTGCCTCAGTGGTTGGAGCCGCTGCAGTGTTGATAATAAGGAAAAGAAATGTTCCTGAGACCACGATTCATCTGGCTCAAGAGCTTGAGATGCCTTTGATTCACGCGAGAATGTCGATGTACAGGGCTTGCGGAATTCTTTATAGAGAGGGTCTTCGAGATTCACTCGAAGAAGGGAAGAACTTTGACTGAACGAAGTGTTGACGACCTCCTTGATAAGTTAAGAGGGTTATTTGTAGATATAACGGCAAAAGACATAATGTTGAAGAGCGTTATCACGCTTACCAAAGATAGAACGATGTGGCAGGCGAAAGAACTGATGAGGATCTGCAAGATATCAGGAGTTCCCATTACCGATGCCGATAACCAGCTGGAAGGCATAGTGAGTATAGAGGACATTATTGTTGCTCTGGAGGGCAACTACATAACTGATTCGATTGAAAAGCATATGACAAGGGATTTAGTTACACTCTCTCCAGAGATGAATCTTGAGGCACTGATTGAAAAGTTCAACAGATATAGATACGGGAGATTCCCGGTTGTTGATTCCGAAGGGAAGCTCATCGGAATAATTACAAAGAAGGATATTATCGGAGCCATTCTTGATAAATTCAGGCTAATCTATGTTCACGATACCCGACGAAGGGAAGTTCTGGAGAGAAGCGTTGACTGGTTTGATAAGTCTCTTATTTCGGGAGATGCCGTTGAGAAAAAGAGTGCTGACTTCGTATTCCATATTGATTATTCGGAAATTGACATGGCCGGAGTTGGATCTGCGAAACTGAAGAGCTATCTGAAGACGCTTACAGAGGACGACAATCTGATACGGAGAGTATCAATCGCCTGTTATGAAGCTGAAGTGAACGTCGTAATTCATAGCGGTAGCGAAGGTTATATCTTCGCCTGGTACGATGAGGCCCTGGTAAGAGTGAGAGTTGAAGACTATGGAAGAGGTATTGAAAACGTGGAGCAGGCAATCAAGGAAGGATTCTCCACGGCGTCTGATCACATTCGCGAGCTGGGTTTTGGAGCGGGGATGGGCCTTCCGAACATGAGAAGGTACTCAGACAAAATGGTTGTAGTATCTGAGGCGGGAAAAGGGGTTGTGGTTGAAATGCACTTCTATCGAAATGGGAGGAAATGACATGAGATTGAGCGAACTGGTTGACAAATGTGGGACAAAAGTAGTCACAGACTTACCTCTTGAGGCTGACATATCGGATGCTTACATTGGAGACTTGCTTAGCGACGTAATGGGAAATGCCCCATCGAATTCTATCTGGTTGACTGTTCAGTCTCATATGAATATTCTGGCAGTTGCCACTATTGTAGGGGTCAAAGCAATTGTGTTGTGTAATGGTCTTCACTTCGACGCCGCGACTATTAGAAAGGCCGAGGAAACGGGAATCGTCCTTATGGAAAGCGAAGAAACTACCTTCGATCTTGCTTACAGGCTAATAGAGAGTGGTTTGAAGGGCTGAAGTGTTTTGCAGTTTCTTTGTGACTTTCACATTCATAGCTGTCTCTCTCCATGTGCCGAAATTACAATGACGCCAGGCGAGATTGCAAAAGTATGTGTATCAAGAGGGATCGATTGGATTGCTATTACGGATCATAACAGTGCGGGTAACGTTAGAGTTTTCAGCAGTGTTCTTCAAGAAGTGGGGGTTTCCGTGATCCCCGGCGTAGAAGTACACACACTTGAGGATGTTCACGTATTAGCATATTTTCCAGATGTTTCGTCAGCAGAAGGGTATTCTGCATTTCTTAAGAGAGAGAAGCTTCCGATAGTTACGATAGACCCTGAGATATCTGGTTATCAGTTGTTGGTTGATGAGAATGATTCTTTTGTAGGTATGGAGGAAATCTGGCTTGGACAGCCAGCTTCTCTGAGCATTTCTGAGACTCTTAAGACTGTAGAAGAGAATGGTGGGATTTCAGTAATGGCTCATATTGATAGGAAAATGGGTCTCATTGTGCAGCTCGGACTTGTACCAGAAGAATGTATAGAAGTGCCCATGGAGATTTCTTTTGAACGGACTCTGAAGCGGGGGCTGCAGACGAAAAACATTATACATTCAAGTGATGCACACAGTTTAGACCTAATCAAGCCCACGGTGTCAATTTCGGCCAGCACAAGAAGCTTCGAGGAGTTCAAAGCTGCGATTTTTTCCTCAGGAAGGGCGTTGAGTATAATATGGGACTGAGAACAATCTGCGACCATATACTGGATATTGCTCAGAACTCAGTAGATTCTGGAACAAAAACAGCGAAGTTAACGATCGAAGAAAGGAAGGAAGAGACTCTCTTTTTCTCGGTTGTGGATTGGGGTAAGGGGATTAATGCTCAATCTTTGGAAGCAGTCATGGATCCTTTCTATACGGAAAAGAAAAAGAAAGTCAAGTTCGGATTAGGCTTGCCGATGTTGAAGTTTGCAGCTGAATCTACGGGAGGCAACTTCGAAATTCGTTCAGAGCCTGGGATTGGTACAGAGGTTAGCGCACTGTTCATTCTTTCAAGTGTCGACTGCCAGCCTGTAGGTGATGTCCCATCGACTCTATTTGCTGTGATTACTATGAAAGAAAATGTAGACTGGACAATAGAGAGAGTTCTAGATGAAGATGGTTATTCTTTCTCCTCGGCTCAATTCAGAGAAGTTCTGGGGAACGACTGTTTCGTTTTTCCAGTCAAAATGAAGATGATTCTTGAAATTCTTCAGGAGGCAGAAATTTCATTGGGAGGTTTATCGGATGTCCATTAGAAGATTATCGATTATTCTCAGTATGCTTTTGCTATGTGGGTTTGGTTTGGCAAGCATCGTTCCGTCAAGGATCGCTGTTCTTGACAACAGAGTGATCTCAGACAACGAAGTTCTAGAGATTCTGAACATTCAGCGTGGAAAGGAAATAAGCGGTTCTGAACTTGAAGAGGCGATAGAGAGAGTGAAGAACAGTGGTTACTTTTCCGATGTTTATCACAGCTTCGATGAAGCATCCAGACTTCTGACAGTTCAGGTCAAAGAGTACCCTGTTGTAGAGGTTTCAGTTGTTTTCGACGGTCCGAAAATCGTTGAAACATCTCTACTCGAAGCTGCTTCAGTTATCAAGAGTGGCAAACCTATGAATCCTTCAAGGTTGATGTATGATATTCCCTTAACCCTAGAAGCAATAGAGAGCAAACTGGCTGAAAGCGGTTATATAGAACCGTTTGTACGGGTAGAGTGGGAGACCGATAAAGACAGAGCCGACATTTTTTCAGGTAATGTTACTGATAAGGTGAAGGTCACTTTTACAGTTAAAATCTCTTTCCTGTGGGAGCTTTCGATCGATGCTCCAATATCGGATGAAGCTAAATCCTATCTCCTTAGTAGATTGGAGATAGATTATTTGAAAAAGTATTACGATACTTCGATCCTGATTAGATGGGTCAATTCTAAGAAAAAGTATGTTCCAAGAGTCGAAGACATTAACAGAGTCGTTCAGACGATTTACTCCACTTATTATGCTAATTCAAACGGACAGTGGGGATTCGATGACAGAACTTATCAGGCGATGATCGTGACATTGAATAACGCCCTGAAAAGCGTGAGACAGGTGACGCTTCCCGATGAAGTTAGGGAAAGCAGCGCATTATCAATGAGTATCACTTTCACGCCGATAGAGTATGTAAAATCGGGATTCGAATTGAGAAGTGTCTTTATTGAGGGGAGCGTTAACTTGCAGAAAGGAGAAATCCTTAGACAGACCGGTCTTGCTGAAGGTCAGATGGTTGACAACGAGATTGCGACAAAGGCAATTCAGGCAGTTCAAGACTTATACACCGATAGGGGTTATCCCTTTATGAGAATTGAGCCGGTAATTGATGAAAAAATCGGCTTCTTCAGTCTGAAGATAACTGAGCCTTTGGTGAGAGATGTAACAGTTGAATTTGATGGTCCAAAGAAGACTCAGGATTATCTCATCAATGACAAAATCGTCATTGAGAAGGGTAAGGTTTTGTCCTTGGATGAGCTTAGAAACACATATGCCTTCCTAAACAACACAGGTTACTTCTCGAAAGTGGATATTGCTCCTGTTCCTGTAGGTAGCGATGCATTGGATGTGAAGATCACACTTATGGAAACCGATAAAAACAACAGGATTGGTGGCGGCGGAGGATGGCAGAATGGTCTGAATCTTTATCTTGATCTCGGACTGCTCAATGTGTGGGGTTATGGTCAGAATATCTCAACTACGTTCAGTGTTACCGTTCCAATGCCCAACAACAAAGAAGTTTTTGTGACTGAAGGAGCCACGGAAACAACAACGAGAAGACCTGCCTTTGATGCCACTGTAGGCTATTCGATTCCCAAGATCGGTGGTTCCAGGCTTGACTTGGACACGGCCTTCAGACTGAAATTTACTGGATTTACGACAACAATCGATTCCACCGATACCATAGTAACCAAAGCTTCTCAGGATACAGAGTTCATGTTCTCATTTACTCCAAGTTACAAGCTGTCACCCGGACAGAAAATTGGGTTCACTGCGGGGTATGAGTATATTATGTCAGAGAGCAAGGTTTCTACAGAGACCAAGCCTGCGACTGGCGACGATACTGGGAGCGTCTCGGAAAGCTTTGACGGGCTGTTTACTGGGATAAGTTATCAGCTCTCTACCCGAGATGACATCCTAAGGCCGACAATGGGAAGTGAGTATCTTGCCGGCCTCACTGCTAGAGGTATCCTTGGGAAGGACGACAAACTGTTCCTTTCGGGATATGCAGAGTACAAGAATTTCATGTCAATAGGAGATCCAGTTCTTGGCTTCAGAATAAGAACGCAGCAGCTTTTCCCGCTCTCTTCAAACGGTGTCTTCAGAAACTATCTGTTTAGCCCGGACTCTCTCATTAGGGTAAGGGGTTCTCAGAGCATCGGTCAGAATTCCTACGGTGTAACTGTCGGTTCTGCCCAGCTGAGATATCCGTTGACACCGGAAACATCGTCAATACCTGTTGACATAGTTGGGTTCGGCGACTTGCTTTTCTATCGGAACAGTTCGGGCGGGGACATAATCGGAGGAAATTTTCTTGCTGACTTTGGTCTTTGCATAGATATATCAATTCCAATGATTGGGTTGGTTCGTCTTGGTTACGGATACAACACGAGCCTTGCTGAACAGAATTCCAAGTATGGCAAGCCGTATTATGGAACTCCCTTCTTTGGTTTTGGGCCTGCATTCTAAGAAGATAAAGAAAGCGCGGCTTTAGCCGCGCTTTCTTTATTGGTGAGTCAAGGTTAAACTACTGCAGTCAAAAAGTTAAGCACAGATTCTGAGTTCGCAACAGGGTTGTAGCCACCCTCCTGTACAATAAGCTTTTGAACATCAACTTCCTGTATGAGTTTCCCCATCATTGAGAAGTCCTCATTGTTCAAACTGAAATGGCCTATCCCGTCGTCTTTGTGGCTGTCAACTCCAAGAGAAATAATAAGCAAGTCAGGGGAAAAATCATCGATTTCCTGAAGTGCTTTCGAAAGAGTTCGCATGTATTCAGGTCCCTCTGTGCCACCCGGAAGAGGGAAATTCATGTTGAAGCCTTCGCCCGAATCGGAACCAATCTCCCAAGAGTTGCCGCTTATCCAGGGGTAGAATATCTTTGGATCGCCATGAATGGAGACATAGAATACCGTGTCGTCGTAGTAGAAGATCTCCTGAGTTCCGTTTCCGTGATGGAAATCGACGTCAAGAATTGCAACGAAGCCTCTAGTGTGTTTTTGGTAGTATCGCGCGGCAATTGCTGCATTGTTGAAGTAGCAGTATCCTCCACCAGTCGATATACCGGCATGATGTCCTGGGGGTCGGCAAAGAGCATAGGAAACACTCTCACTGTCGAGGATTGAATCGACGGCGTTTAAGGCTGTGGAAACGGCAGCAAGCCCTCCAACATAGCAACCCGAGGTGACCGGCGTGCCAGTATCGAAGAGTTTGTCATATCCAAAGACCTCGGGGAAGTACTCTCTGTCTCTTGATACTGAGAGACTCTTTTCTCTTAACCATTCAACGTATTCTGGTGTATGCACCTGATAAAGATGAGAACAGTGGTAATCCCTTGGTTCCCTAATACGAAAGCCCGCGGTCTCCAGCGTGCTGCGGATTGCCTCTATCCTTTCAGGTTTGTCCGGATTTTCGATCCAAAGACCGTCTTCCAGTTCTTTCATAGGTAGATGAAAGAGATGTCTTCTGTCATAGTAAGTTATCAATTTCCATTCACCCTGTCCCCGGAAGGTCCAGTCTCAAGCTTGTCCACTCTGACCTGGTGACGTCCGCCCTCTTCAGTTGAAGTGAGAAAAGCTTCCACTATCCAACCGGCGAGTTCGCTGCCTATCAACCTTCCACCCAGCACGAGAACGTTAGCGTGGTTGTGTCTTCTGGCAAGTTCGGCCATTTCCGGAAATAGACAAAGAGCAGCGCGAACACCCCGATATTTGTTTGCGGCAATCGACATGCCAATTCCAGTCCCACATAGTAAAACACCGAAGTCGGAGTCTCCGGTGGTTACCGACTTACATACCTTATCAGCATAGTCTGGGTAATCAACAGATCGTTCACCAGATTCAGGACCGAAGTCGACCACTGAATGCCCCTTTTCTCTGATGTAGTTTACAACGAAATCTTTGAGCTGATAGGCAGCGTGATCAGAAGCAACTGCGATTTTCATGTTCATACTCCTTAGAAATGGCTTTGCTATTTGTACCAGCGGAGTACACCGGAAAGCCGTCCCTGGATTTTCACCCTGTTTGCTTCAACGACAATTGGAAGCATCTCCGGGTTTGAAGGCACCAGCCTAATCTTAGGTCCCTCGTTCTCATATCTCTTAAGGGTAGCATACTCGTCGTCTATTAGGGCCACAACAATATCACCGTTATTAGCCCATTCCTGTTTTCTAATGATAACAAAGTCACCGCTCATGATATGAGAGTCAATCATGCTGTTTCCGGTTACTTTCAGCATGTAGTATTCAAAACCTCTTCTTATCATCCACAAAGGAACAGGAATTTTCTCTTCCTCAGTCTGGACAGCTTGGACAGCCTCACCCGCTGCTACGTTACCAATAACAGGGAGCATGACAACATCTTCGCCAGGTTCAAGCGATGAGCCGTCAGGACTCTTCAAGACTCTTATTCCTCGAGAAACGCCGGTTCTTTCAATGTAACCCTTCTTCTCAAGTGACTCAAGATGCTTTGCCACTCCCCTTGGAGAAGATATTTCAAAGTCTCTGCAGATATCTCTTATGCTAGGCGGGTAACCATAGAGCTTAATGAAATTCTCAATGTACTCCAGGATCTTCTTTTGTTTCTCGGTCAGAGTCAATTCATTACACCCCCTATTCTTGGCTGGGTTACTAATCAACGACAACTGCCATCGTAGCGACGGTATCGTTTTCTTTTAGGTCCACTATCCTAACTCCCTTGGTTATTCTTCCGGTCGGTCTAACTTGTGAGATAGGAATTCTTATTGACATGCCCAACTTGGTCGCAAGAATAATCTCGTCTTCGCTGGTCACTACGAGAGTTCCGACAACAGGACCGATCTTCTCGAGTCCGTAGATGTTCTTTACACCCATGCCTCCACGATTCTGGCATCTATACTCGGAAATGCAGGTTCTCTTTCCTCCTCCCTTTTCTGTAGTTGTCAGGAGGAATCTTTTGTCGTCAGCAGAAACGATGCTGGCTCCAACGACCTCGTCATTCTTCTTCAGTCTTATGCCCATAACTCCTGCTGCTCCTCTTCCCATTGCACGTACCTGTACAAGCGGAAATCTAGTTACCATACCGTTCCTTGTTGAAATAATAATGGTATCATCTTCCCTTGATGCAAGTGAAGCATCTATCACCCTATCGTTCTCGTTCAAACCGATTGCCCTAATTCCAGATACCCTCACATTCAGGAAGGCCTCGAATACCGTCTTCTTGATCTTGCCAGATCTAGTGGTAATAACCAGATGCTTTCCTTGAACCTCTTCCTTTCTCGTTGAAAGGACTGCCTGTACGTTCTCATCGGGATCGATCTTGATGTAGTTGGCGAGAAGCTTTCCCTTTGAGTCTCTCGAAGAGTGATCGATGATGTGGTTGCTAAGTACGTATGCTTTTCCCTTTGATGTGATGATAACTGTCTTGCTAAGCCTGGTTGTTGTAAGAATGTTGACAACGAAATCCTCTTCGCCCGTTCTTACTCCGATGACGCCTTTGCCACCACGCCCTTGCTTTCTGTAACTTTCAAGAGGTGTAGATTTTATGTACCCCTTCTTTGTTACCATCAAGACGATCTCTTCATCCGGAATCATGTCTTCGATGTCAAAATCCCTTCCATTGCCCAAATCAATCCTAGTGCGTCTAGCATCTCCGTACTTGGTCTTTATTTCATCGAGCTCCTTAACAATGATCTCATAGACCTTTTCATCACTTCCTAGAATCAATCTGTACTCGTTGATCTTGGCTACCAAATCCCTGTACTCACCGAGAAGCTTCTCGATTTCCATTCCTGTAAGCTTACCCATTCGCATGTCTAGAATCGCGGCGCTTTGCTCCTCAGTTACTTCAAGTGTTTCCATCAGATTCCTGGATGCCTCTTCCGTATTAGCCGAATTCCTTATTATGTCTACAACTGTATCAATAGATCTTGTCGCCTTCGTCAGCCCCTCTACAATGTGAGCTCTTCTGGATGCTTGCTCAAGATCGTATTCAGTCTTTGCTCTAATTACATTGAACCGGTGAAAAAGAAAGCCCTGAAGTATTTGCTTAAGATTCATTACTCTTGGGCGCTTCTTCTCGTCGATAACCAGCATGTTCACGCTAAAGGTTGTTTGAAGCTGTGTATGCTTGAAAAGAAGATTAAGGACTACGTTAGGATCGGCACCGCGTTTCAGTTCAATAACTACCCTGAGCCCTTTTTGATCGGACTCATCCCTTATGTTTCTTATCTGAAGGTCGCGGTGGTTCTGAGTTGCGCTAACTATCTGCTGAATTAGATCTGCCTTCGATGTGTTGTAAGGTATCTCATGGACAACTATTTGAGGACTTCCACCTGACTCTTCAATCTCGGCAATAGCTCTAACGGTGATTCTTCCTTTCCCCTCCTCATATATTGAAGGGATGGATCCAGCATCCATTATCATTCCGCCAGTAGGAAAATCCGGTCCCTTCACGAATTTCAAGAGATCGGAAACCGTACAATCTGGATCCTTTATCAGCAGATTTAGGGAATCAACGATTTCGATTAGGTTGTGTGGTGGTATGCTCGTCATCATTCCCACGGCAATTCCAGAAGTGCCATTCAGGAGTAGGTTTGGGATTTTCGTAGGAAGCACATCAGGTTCTGAAAGAGACCCATCGAAATTCGGCATCATCGGTACGGTGCTCTTATCGATGTCCTGAAGCAATTCTTCTGCAAGAGTTTGCATTCGTGCTTCGGTATACCTCATTGCAGCAGGAGGATCTCTATCGACTGATCCGAAGTTGCCCTGCCCTTCGACAAGAGGATAACGCATAGAGAATGGTTGAGCCATTCTCACTAGAGCGTCGTAAATGGCAGCATCGCCGTGGGGATGGAACTTTCCCATGACTTCTCCGACTATACGAGCGCTTTTCTTGAAACTCTGATTATGGCGAAGACCCAATTCCGACATCCCGAAAAGAATCCTTCTCTGAACAGGTTTCAGACCATCGCGCAGATCCGGAATCGCTCTCCCTACTATAACGCTCATAGAGTAGAGCATGTATGAATTAATCAGTTCATCATCAATATTCTTGTGGATAATTTCTTCGGGCAAAGACTTATTCCTCCTCTACTTGTCATGAGACTTTGGCGCCTGGAAGCAGATCCTTATGAACAGTTAGCAGTGAAAGCGCATTTCCTATCTTTGCGGCAAGAAGCATCCCGTTTGACTCAATCCCCATCAGTTTTGCAGGTTGAAGATTAGCGACCACCACCACCTTCAGACCGACCAATTCTTCCGGGCTGTAGAATTGAGCGATTCCAGCTACGACCTGCCGCTTGCCAAGTTCACCTAGATCGAGCTGCAACTTGACAAGTTTCTTGGATTTCGGAACGTTCTCCGCCTCAATTACAGCCGCCACCCTAAGTTCAACCCTGGTGAATTCGTCGATTGATATTAGAACGTTATTTTCAGTTTCGGGCTTAGTATCCTGACCGTTCAAATCTGTCACCTTCTTATGTTTTTCTATGTCAATTCTCGGAAAAATCGGTTCACCGTGACTGACTCTACTTCCAGAATACGGATCGGCCCAGTCAAGGTCTTGAAGAGTCATTCTCGACTCAATACCTAATCGTTTTCGAATCTCCTTTGCAGTATTGAACATAACCGGTTCAATCATTAACGACACATTTCCAAGAACACAAACAAGATTGTGCAGGACAGTGTCTAGTCTCTTTTTCTTTTCGTTGTCTTTCCCGAGCTTCCATGGCTCAGTCAGATCGATGTATTTGTTACCATATCTTATGAGTTCCCAGACACTTTCAAGTGCCTGTGTGAACCTGAGTCTATCCATTGAGTCCACATATGTGGAAAAGGTGCTTTCCGAAAGCTCTTTAAGGGACTCATCAACCATCTCTTCTACGCCTCTTTCAGGAACAACTCCGTCATTGAACTTCTGAATCATAACGACTGTTCTATGCAGAAGATTACCCAGATCGTTTGCAAGATCTGCGTTGATCCTGCCAATAAGGTTGTCTTCGGAAAAGTCGCCATCGCGACCAAACTGGATGTCCCTTAGGAGGTAGTATCTCAGAGCGTCGTTACCGTAAACCTTGACAAAGGTCATCGGACTTATCGCGTTTCCCAATGACTTGGAGATCTTCTGACCATTAATTGTTAGCCATCCGTGGGCATAAACCTGCTTAGGCAAAGAGATTCCAGCAGACATAAGCATAGCTGGCCAAATAATCGAGTGAAAACGATTTATCTCCTTTCCAATCAGATGCACATCGGCGGGCCAATACCGTTCAAAGGAGTCGTGATCATTCGGGAACTCGATTGCACTCAAGTAGTTTATCAGCGCGTCCACCCAAACATAAATCACGTGTTCTGGATCGTCAGGCATCGGTACCCCCCAATTGAAAGACGTTCTCGTTATACTTAAATCCTTCAGCCCGGATTCGAGAATTTTCAGCATTTCATTTCTTCTAAAATCCGGTTGGACAAATTCAGGGTTCTCTTTGTAGAGTTTGAGAAGAGGATCATTGTACTTAGAAAGTCTAAAAAAGTAGTTCTCTTCACTCACCCATTTCACTTCGCGACCACATTCTGGGCAAGTCTTTCCTTCCTTCAGATCTTCCTCATTCCAGAAAGTTTCATCTGGTATGCAGTACCACCCTTCATATCTCCCCTTATAAATATCACCGTTTTCCTTTAGTCGTGAAACGAATTCCTGCACGGCTCTCATGTGATTCTCATCAGTAGTTCTCACGAACCCATCGTTCGTCAATTCAAGATCTTTCCAGAGCTTTCTAAATTTGGCGGCCATTATATTGNNATTGCAGTATTCCTGAGCATTGATATTTCTCGTTAGCGCTTCATTCAAGACCTTTTGACCGTGCTCATCGGTGCCAGTGAGGAAGAATACTTCATAGCCGGAGAGTCTCCTGTATCTGGCAATTACATCTGCAATTATTGTAGTATAGGCAGAGCCAATGTGAGGCTCACTATTTATGTAGTATATTGGCGTGGTAACATAGAACTTCTTCACAGGACACCTCCAGAAGTATTATATCATTTACCTAGCTAAATGTATACCAGGGAAAATCACTCAAAGCGTTTCGAAGAGCGAGATTAAGCTTTGTATCTGATCAACGGTTTTCTCTGGAAGATTGGGCGTCTTCTCAATCAGATCCCTATTTAGATTGACCACTCTTTCGTAAATATTTTTCAGATTTTGCTCGAAGCTACTTAATTCTTCTCCAGATAGATTTGATCTGCCCCACTGTACTGCGAATTGCAGTGTTTCGTCTGGAGTTGCCGGTCCCATGTTCTCACAGGCCCATACGTGTTTCCGGACAACCTCAAGTATCTTCAGTTTCTGTGCATCTATAGAATCAACAATCGAGGGTATTGAGTTCAAATATTCAATGTAGATGTCCTCCCAGTCCGGGTATCTGTTCCATGTGCCGGGAAGAAGAGTGATCGCAAGATCAAACCAGTAAGTTGCTCGATCACCACTTTCGTATACCAGATCTATGATTATCTGCCTGAACTCTCCGCTTTCTCCAAAGGCAGAGACCACAGTGCTTTCTCTAGAATTGATGAAGTTGAAGTACTTCTTGAGTTCGCTATTCAAGCTTGTGTATAGGCGGCCAAGAATCCTTGGCGTCTGGCGCTCGCTGAACAGTATAACAGATGATTCATAGTAGTCGGCAGCATCGAGTATCATCTGAATCTGTGTAATGAAGTAAAGCTGTAAGCCCGACACAAGTTCAGGATTGTCGAAAACCGAAGCGTGCTTCTGGAAGAACTCAGCGAACGGAAGAGTTCTAATGCTTGTTCTATGAACCGGAATTATTTCGGGATCTCCCTTGAACTCAAGTATTATGTCAGAGGAATACTCATCCTTCCCTGTTAGAATCGATTTCATGAGCTCCGGGTTGTCTCTCGCTGTCTCAAGTCGCTGTGCCTTTGTTCCCAGGCCTGCAATATACCATAAGGGTTTGCCAAATACGGGATACAGTCTGTTTGAAAGTTTGAAATCGGCTAATGCCTTATCATAGAACTCCGCCGCCTTGGAAATATAGAAGTTGTACTGGTTTATTCGATTGTTTATCTCATCCAATAGTTTTCTGATCTCGCTCTGTCTCTCTTTTTCAGCTAGCTCAAGAAGATCGATTTGATTGGCGCCAGGATACTTCGATCGGATCTCGCTTCCCTTCACATTCATATAACTCGCGACATCTTGCAGGTGAGCGTAGTTGCCAGAGAAAGTGCTGATCTCATTCTTGATTTGCTGAAGAGCACTTAGATTGATGTTCTGTGCTTGATTATAGTAAGCAAGATAATACTGCTGGTTAGTTTGTCCAATTCTGAAGAAGCCCTCTCCAAGAAACGCCGACGTCTTCAGGAAGATCAGTACGGCGGCTATAGCGAACAAGGCAATCACAGCAGGAACTCTTGGAAGCTTTCTTTCCTTCAGATCTGGATTGAAGTACTTTCCAACGGCGATAGATCCCAAAAAGATGGCCAGCATAAGATTTGGCTGCATGTGGAGAGGAAATTCAAAGAAACTGTGAACTGCCAGGGAAAATATTCCCGCTCCCAGGGAGCCATAAAGCAGCAGATCCCTCTTATTGTCTATTCTGAACAAGTTTTTTACGTACCTGAAGACCAGTAGGCCGACCATCAATACAATGAAGAGGAGGCCGATGATTCCCATCTCTCCCAGACCCTGGACGTAGTCGTTGTGAGTCCTCTTGAAATTATTCCATACAGGCATGAAGTCAGGACTATGGTTAAGTACTTGAGGACTGTATAAGAGATGATACAGCTGAAACGTTCCGATTCCACTCCCGAAAGGAATTCTCAGCTTATTGGTATCATCGAGCCACTGGAAAAGCGAGTTGTACCATGCTGAGAACCTCTCTTTCCACGATCCAGAGGAAGTTAATACATATTCAAGTCTGGCAGTGATATTGATTTTTCCGTCGCCGGTCAGGGGAGATGGTGTGAGATAAAGATATGACAATACGGCTATGATTACTAGAGCCAACAGAAGAAAGATGAGTGAGAGTCTTTTCAACTTCTTCTCTTCAGAGGTTTCCAGAGCTTCTGGCTTCTTTCCTTTCCTCAAGAAGAAGTACAATAGCAAGAATAGTAGATTGCCTATGAATATCGCAGTTATTACCGTTCTCGTCTGTGATACAAATACAGAGGCTACCATCGGAATCAAGAATACCAGCATGATTATCTTAAGGATAAGTTGACTTCTTGCACTCTTGAACAGAATCCCGAGTGGTCTTCTGGAGATCAGGAAATAGAAGATCATAGGAATTGTCATGCCCATGTAATCAGAGACGAAATTCGGGTTTCCAATAGTCGATCTAGCGGAGGCTCTTGCAAAAGGTTCTCCGACCTTGCCTAGAAAAATGTCAAATCCCAGGTAGAAGTTAAGGAGTGCATCAGCTGCGACAACGGCTGCTCCAATCAAGAAGAACAGCATAATTACTTCAATCTTCTCGACGGAGTCCCATTTACTGGAAATATAGATCGCGGTGAAGGAAAGGAACACAACATAAAGAGCAATCTCCAAAGAGTACCTGAAGTACTGAGGATTGTCCATCGAAACCACAATCAACGAGAGTAAGGCAGCGATTCCGATTCCGAAAAAGGCCAGATGTACGTACCCAAACCGCATCAAAACCTCTCTCTTCCTAATAAACACAGAAAGGAAGATTACTGTGAATCCGACAACGTAGAAGAGATGTTTTCCGGTTGAAGGCTCGTGTGTGAATCCCTTGGTGACAAACAAAGGAATAAACAGAGTCAGAATCAGATAAACAATGGTTTCGAAGTCTATTAGGTGTTTCTTCTCCGTCATTAAGACCACCTCGAAAAATGAGATTAGAATTCTACAAAGAGATACCTTCTCAATATGTTGTCTTCATAGCTTGCCAAAAAGCAACGTTATTGCCTGAAACATCTACTTGCTGGTCCTCTTCCTTCTCTTTTTTCTTTTTCCTTCTTCGTTGTAATAGTAATAGTAGTGGTAGTAATAGCTTGAATTCTTCTCATCTACTCCATTGACTATTACTCCAAGAATCTTCACTCCCACGGTCTTGAGATTCTCCACAACTATTCTCAAGCCATCTTTTATTGCCTTTCCGGGCCTAACAACTAGCACGATTCCGTCTAACTTGTTTCCCACCAAAGAAACGTCTGAAGTGACAACCGCCGGTGGCATATCTATCAGAACCCTGTCATATCTCTGCTTCAGTTCAGAAAGGAGAGTGTCGATCCTTTTCGACGAAAGGACTATTGTGGGATTCGGGGGAATGCTTCCCACCCCTATGAAATCCATGTTTTCAGCGTAGTTCTCGACAACTTCATCAATTGAGGCAGTTCCCATTATCACATCCACCGCGCCCTTGGTTCTCTTGCCAGCTTTAAGTATCTTTTCGACCCTGGGGCGACGCAGATCAAGGTCCAAGAGGACTACTCTTTGACCGCTGTTTGCCATTGAATAGGCGATATTTGCAATTACAAAACTCTTTCCCTCAGTAGGGAGAACCGATGTAACTGCCACTGTCTTTCCCTCGCCCATCGTGAAAGAGAGATTGCTTGCTGCAAGCTTTATCGATTCTGAAGAAGGGGCGGTCGGGTTTTTCTCGACATACATTTCTTCGCTTGTTCCTTCGATACTCGGAATTCTTCCGATTATCGGCTGCCTACTGAAACGTTCTATCTCTTCCTCTGTCTTGAGAGTTTTGTCGAGGTACTCGGCAAGAAAGACCATTAGCATTCCAAGAAAGATCCCCAAAACTCCTCCAATGGCCAGAGATAGTTTCTTGTTGGGTTTCACCGGCGACTGAGGCACGGTCGCGGGGTCGACAATTGCAGCGTTTCCAACTACGGCAGCTTCACTGATCTTTGCCTCCTCAAGTCTCTCCAGAAGCAAGGTGTAGAGGCTCTCTTTAACTGCTATCTGCCTCTCAAGATCGAGCAGCTGTTGCTCCTTTGCCGGCAGGTTTCTCAGTTCAGATTGATACTGGTCCCTCAAAAGACCGACTGCCTGAATCGAAGCTTGAAGGATTTGAAATCCTGCTTCTGAACTGATGACGCCAGTTATTATCTGCTGGTACGCAGGATTCAAGGTCATGCCCTGGCCTGAGATTATGAACTCGTTTTGAATCTGTTCTGCAATCAAACTCTCAGTCTTCGAAATCTCTGTGATTTTCGATCTCACTCTAGGGTCAGTTTTTGGATATTGCTCCTCCAGCGAAGCAAGCTCAACTTGAAGAGTTGCAAGGCTCTGTCTTAGACTGGTAAGCACGGGGTTTACGGAAAAACTCTCAGATGTTTGAACCCAAAGTGCCTTTATGCTCTTTGAATCAGTGCTGTCAAAATCGTCGAGCATACTCTGGTAAGTTTCGATTTCTGCTTTCTTCTCTTCAGCGGAGATCATCAGTTCGTTGTGTTGCTTGTCATAGTTGCTGAGCATTTGGAATAGTTGATCGGCATGCTTGTCGAGTACGTAGATGCCTGTTTCTTCTTTGAACTGCTTTATCTTATCGGTAGCCTCGTTCAGATCGCTCTCCAGAAGTGGGATCTGTGCCTCAATGAATTCACGTTTTCTTGTCAGGTCTCTTTTTGACAATTCTGCCAGTTTGGTATTGTAAACCTCGGCTAGGGTATTGGCGATATCCCTCGCAAGAACGGGGTCCTTGTTCTGAACTGAGACTCTGACAATCCTGGTATCCTTAACAGGTGAGACAGTTATCATTGATGAAATACTTCGCGTGAGTGAAGCTACTAGATCACGGTCCGAATAACCTTCCGATAGTAGCCGAGCCTTCGTCTCTTCTGAATATACTCTGTCGACCAACCCGAGCACTTCGATTATCTCTTCGATGTTCGTCCTGCTCTTAATAAGTTCAACTTCGGTAGAGATATTCGATCCCGAGCTCCCTGTAAGGGAACTACTAAAGAGATCCCCCACAGATGATTGAGAGGTTGGATCGACCTTGATGGTGACGCTGGCTTCATAAATTGGCGTAGCGAAAATGAGATAAACGCCTGTGACAACAACTACTGCAAGTACAATAGAAACGAAGAGAACCATTCGCTTCTTAAACATTCTAAAAATGTCTTCAAGAGTTAGTTCCCTATAATCGCTGCCCTCGAACTCGCTCACGAAAGCACCTCCATCTAGAGATAGTAATCGTTCAAAAAAAACCTACATCGATCATCGTGAAAATCTATGAAGAGTCTGTTGTCGCCAGACTTGTGTTTATCGCTTCCAATGATCTCGGCTATTCCCTCGTTGATAAGAACCCGAGTCTTGGGATTCTTGTCCAGACTGTTCCAGTTTACCTGAAAGAGAACTCCCATGTCTCTAAGCCTAAGTATATCGTCTGTAAGCTCTTGCTTGCCAAAAAACAACCCGCCTTTTTTGAAAAGGTATTCATAACGCTCAACATGAGCAAGTATTATTCTTAATCCCTTGACCTGCAGTTTTTCGATCACTTCAAACAGATAGTGAGGTCTTCGCTGCGTTGGAAGCTCCAATAGAACAGTGTCTGACCCACCCATAGTAATCAGATCGACGTCCAGTATCTCTGGTCTAAAGAATATCTCAGAGCCAAGCAAGACTTCAACTGAGTGAGAGTTCAGTTCAAAATGGTATTCGTTCCATCTCTTCACTATCTGTTCAGGATCCGAAGGACTCATCGGGGAAAAAAGGTGAGGTGTCAAGTAAAGTCTCTGAAGCCCCTTGAGCTTCATTTCTTCAAGGAGTGCCAGAGACTCCTCAATACTATCAACACCGTCATCCACTCCAGGGAGCAGATGGCAGTGAGAGTCGATATTCAATGCAGATCAACCTCACTTGAATATGCCGACGGCCGAATTCACTATGCTAAGCGATGAAGCAACAATCGACATGATGTCTTTGATGTTCACGATAGACGACTGGGGAACGAAAATGATGTTTCCCGGCGTCAAAGGAACGTTGCCTTTCGCAGGCTTCCCCTTCTGCTGATCAAGATCAAGTACCAGAGGCTGTTTGTCAGGGTCCTGGAACAGCAGCGCGTTACCTAAAACTGCATAGCTTGTGGGACCTCCCGCCTCGACGACCGCCTCGATTGCCGTTATGCCATCATAGAACCTTACAACTCCCGGTCTCTGCACTTCGCCAAAGACGTACACTCTGGCGGGTTCAGAATAAGGAACATATATCGTTGACCCCGGTGGGACAATCCTTCTGGTTAATGTGAGGAAATCTTCCGGGGTAGTAATCACTTCTTCAGTCTTTCCGGAATAAGAGATGAAGATTCTGCCCCTGGTTTCGAAGCTGGCAAGACCCCCTGCAAGACTCAGTAGTTCTGCAAGCGAAAGCTCCCCATATTCTGAAACAGAGAATATGCCTGGTGACTTGACGTCTCCTACGACAGTAACGAATGAATCATAGTTTCTTAGCGCAACAATGGTATCATCATCCTTAACATAGCTTCTAGCCAGTTCCTCGGTCTTCAGTGCATCTACCAGCTTTATTGTGCCATCGATTCCTACAAGACTGAGCGTAGTCACTGATTTGTCGAGTCCTCCAGCAACTGCAATCGCTGTCGCCAATGAAGGTTTTTCTCCGCTGATCTCGTACTTTCCAGGTCTTACTACATCGCCGAGCACTGTGATTGATATCAAAGATTTGCTCGACACATAAATGTATGAGTTGTCTGATAGAGGATCCCCTCGCTTTTGCAGAACCGATGCGGTGAACTCGCTGACGGATTTTCCATCATGAATTACTATCTTTCCAACCTGATTCTCGTCAACTATTCCGCCCGCTTTTGCTATTGCATCAGAAAGAGAATGGCTTTCATCTACGCTAAATGTGTAGAGGCCTGGATTGTTTACTGCACCCAGAACAGTTATCCTAATCACCTTTCTTGGAACGATAACCGTGCTTCCCGCTTCAATTACCGTGTCTCTACCTTCGTTCTTGACTTCAGCCAGACTAATCGGGAGAATCTCTCCGGAAGGCATAAGAATCCTAACTTGGTCTGAAGCAGTAATCTTCTCTCCTCCTGCTCTCGCAAGTGCTCTGAGAACAGTGATCTCCTCTTCGAAGGAAAACTCATACTTGCCAGGAGAATTCACCTCTCCGCTAACATAAACGTAGCGGTCATCTCCGGCAATATACACAGTCTGACCTGCCGACAAATGAATGTCTTCACCTTCAATTAGATCGAACCAGCGAATCTCTCTATCTTGATCTGTGATCTTTATATTCGAAGCGGCCCTATTTGTTAGACCGCCGGCCTTGGAAATGGCTAGCATCAGGCTAGGGGTCTCATTCTTGTAAAACTCGACGATTCCCGGGTTTCTAACTTCTCCAATTACATTCACTCTAACAGCCTCATAAACTGGTACATATACGAAGGACCCATCTTCAAGCGTAAGATCGAGGGCCTTTCCTAGTAGTATTGGGTCAACACTTACTGTGGAAGTTCTACCAAAGGGATCTGTTATCTGTATCTTGTTGCTGAGTGCAAGTGGCGTCATCCCGCCAGCTCTTGCAATTAGAGTAGTCAATGTAACTTTTTCTCCTGGTTCGAACTGAACTAATCCTGGGCTATTTACCGCACCAACCACAAATATCTGGCGGAGAACGTTGGGATACACGATTATCGATCCGGGTGAAAGTACCATGTCATTATCTTTGAGATCGGAGATCTGTCTTTCTCTTCTTGTTCCGTCGGGGAGAATCACAGTTACTCTACTGTTTGAGTCAAAATCAAGCAGGTTATGCTTTGCAAGGGCAGTTCTAAGGGTGATCTCCTCATTACTAGAAAAGTCAACTCTCC
Organism: Mesotoga sp. UBA5825; assembly: GCF_002432955.1. Lineage (NCBI taxonomy): Bacteria > Thermotogati > Thermotogota > Thermotogae > Kosmotogales > Kosmotogaceae > Mesotoga > Mesotoga sp. UBA5825. The sequence goes on from NZ_DJHG01000099.1 coordinate 39,410, forward strand.
CGCCTTTTTCTCTTGAGATAACGTAAACGAACCGTTCTGAAGTCTCGGGCACGTATACTATTGAACCACTTGTTATCTGTGGATCAAGTGATATGCCCTTTATAACTGCCTGAAGGTCAAGTTTCTTGCGTTGGTCGGATTCAACTATTTCAACGTTTTTTGATAGAGGATCGATTAACCCTCCGGATATTGCTATTAGCTTTGTCAGGGTGGGATTCGGTTCTTCTCTGCTAATCAATTTGAGCCCAGGCTCCTTTACACCACCAAGAATGTACACATATCTTGATTCTATCTCGGGCACGAAGACTGTTGCTCCATCAGGAATAGACGGAGGGGTATCCTTCGATAGATCATCCATAGTATATACGGTTATTGAGGCTGCTCTCGAGTCAATTACTGTTATGCCGTATCTGTCAGCATAGTCATCAAAACCACCGGCAGCGGAAATCACGGTAGCCAGGTTGAAGGGGATACCGGGTTTCAGGGTGATTGTACCGGGGTTTCTTACTCGCCCAAGAACATTCGCCACGTTGCTTGCCTGCGGATAGAACACAACACTTCCTGTCTCAAGTTCCCAGTCAGTCTTTATTAGAGAACTGATAGGAATCCTTCTTTCGCCGCCGTCAGGAGATATCACTCTTATTTCCTTCTCTGAGGAAATCTCTACGAGATTTAGTTTCGCCAGAGCGTTTCTCAATGTGATCTTCTCTCCCGAAGAGAAGTCAACTTTGCCTCCGCTGTTGTCGGAGATAACGTACACGAATCTGTTGTCGATTCTTGGAACATAGATTAAATCGTCATACTCAATTTTTGGGTCTATTGAAAGACCTTTAAGAACTCTATCGAGATCGATGTCGATTATTTTCGTTCCTGAAAGAACCTGTACTGAAGAAATGTCGGCATTTTGCGAAAATCCTCCACCCGCGCTAATGGCTCTGGTTAAGAGAAGGTCATCTTCATCTAGCTCGATTTTTCCGGGTCTTCCCACTTCTCCAAACAAGTATACCCAAGTGCTGGTGTCAGGAACAATTACGATTGAGCCGGGTTCAAGGAAGTAATCCTTCTCTTCCAACTCCGAGGCAGGGATCTCTAGATTAGTACCGTTTGAACTAATAATCGAAATGGACTTGCTTGACTTGAAATTAAGGAGATTGATTCTGGCAAGGAGGTTTCTCAGGGTGAAGGCTTCATTCTCTTGAAAGTCGACTCTTCCTCCCTCTGTGGAAGAGACAACGTAGACAAATCGCTGTTCTTTCTCCCTAACAAGAACGATAGATTGCGGTTCTAGGACCAGAGAGCTTCTAGTGGCCTCTTCTATTGACAAGAGCCTTGTTCCATCTTTCATAAGAACCTCGACAAGTCCTGCCTTTTCACTAAGACCGCCTGACTTAGCAATTGCTCTACTGAGAGTGATTTCTTCGAAATTTGAAAAGGGTAGAGAGCCTGGGTTTCTAACCTCTCCAGTTACAAAGACCGTCTTCTCTCCGTGGGGCATAATAATCATCGAGCCTGCCTCGAGAAGCATATCCTCTTTTTCGATGGAGTCATAACGTTTTCCAGAAGGTTCAACTATCACGACAGAATCGAGACTAGATGGGTCGTATAGGTCTACCTTAACCAGAGCATTTACAAGAGTAAGATTCTCGTCGATGCTGAATTCTACTTTTCCGCCGAATGATGCTGAAGCGACATAGACGAACCTTTCTCGCAGACGAGGAACGAAGACCGTGTCACCCGGATTCAATTTCACGTCCTCGATTGAACCGCTCAAGAGCTTATCGACTTCAAAGGACTCAGGTACCGCGACGCCGCTTCTCAGAATGTACAATCCTTCTGATGCAGTTTGTCTTAGGCCGCCGGCCTCTCCAATTGCCTGTAGAAGGGTAAGTGTTTCACGGTATGGTAGCGATGTTGGGTTGTTGAACTCACCAAGAAGTTTCACGGATTTTGATGAAGAATCGTTTGCTATTACGATACTCCCGGCGGGGACTTCCGGGTCGCTTACTCTTCCAAATAGTATACTATTCAGGTTTATTGAGGATGAGTTGCCCTGGAATTCATCGCTAATGATCAGAATCTCTTCTTTGTCGGCCGTTTCGGCAAGGCCGCCCGACTTAGCAATAACCTGGGTTAACGTAATGCCTGGATTGAATTTCACTAGAGTAGGTGACCTGAACTCTCCCATAGTCAAGATCCATGCTTTTGTACCCGTTGGAACGTATAGGGTTGAACCTTCGGTAATCTTCTCCTTCAAAGCTTCGCCTGCCGACAAAATGGAAGACAGATCGACGTGCTTTCTGGTTCCATCCTTATAGACAACGAAGGCAGAAGAGAGATCTGCCCCATCCTGGAGCCCGCCAGCAAGGGCAAGAAGCTGAGAGATTCCGATCGTGCCTTCATGCCACTCTATCGCCCCTGGTTTGTTTACTTCCCCAAGGATGTAGAACATGAATGGTGCATATGATTTCACAGATACTGTAACCTGTGGTTTAGATGTAAGGATGCCCTGATTTAAGAACTGAGAAGAAAGCAAAGATTGGATTTCTTCGAGAGTCTTTCCCAGTAAAGCAATATTTCCTAGCGGTGGAATAGAAGCGGTACCGTCAGGACCAACAAGTACTTCGCTGGAAAGATCGCCTGAACCATAAACAGATATTGATAGCAGATCACCTGGTCTAACCGAGTATCCGAAAAGGGAAACTGTAATAACAAGCAATATTAGAAGCGGGATGATTCTCAAACGCATGTAACTTCCTCCTTCTCCAATTTTCAGTTCTCTTCCAGGAGTCTTTTGATCTGAGACTTCAATTCCGAGAAATCGGGTGACTTAACGACATACGCGTCAGCGGCCCAAGAAGAGAGATCATGTTTGTAGTGTGTATACGCTGTCAAAAGAACGATCTTCTTATCGGGATATTTTTCGCGCAATATGCCGGCTAGCTCAAGTCCATTTATCCCTTCCATTTCAACATCGATAGTAATGAGATCAAACGATGTTCCCTGCTTTAAGATGCTCAGAGCTTCTTCTGCGCTACTTGAGCCCTCGACTTCATATCCCGATTCCTTGAGCTCTTCTTCAAGGAGTAGCCTCATGTTCTTTTCATCTTCAACTATCAGCACTCTTTTCAAGATCAAACCTCCCAACTCTTCTAGTCGGCAACCTGAAAGTGAAGTTAGTTCCTCCGCTTCCGCTTGAAGCGGAAATCTCTCCCCCGTGTTCCTCAACAATCTTCTTGCATATCGAAAGTCCTAGACCCGTGCCAAGGGTCTTGGTAGTGAAGAACGGCTCAAAGATACGCTTCAAGGTCTCCTCTGGTATCGTTCTTCCGCCATTCCAGACGGAAAAGTCTATACTATCATCTTCTTCTTGAATAGTTATCCGTACTTCACCATCACTTTCAGAAGCCTCAATAGCGTTCTGAACAAGGTTAATTATTACCTGTTTAATCCTGTCTTTGTTGCCGTAATACTCAATTTTATCTTTTCTTGAGTATAGAACAAGTTTAACACTTTCTTGGTCGGCTTTTTCTTCAAAACCGGCAAGTATCTCGCGTGTTATGGAAACGAGATCGAACTCCTCGTCCGTTGTTACACTCCTTCTTCGCGAGGCTTCTAGTACTTCTCCAACTATGCTGTCGAGTCTACGGAGTTCGTCCATAAGTATCTTCGCATATTCTCTAGTTTTTTCCCTGTCGGAAGAGGCCAGAATCCTCTTAACAAAACCGCCGATTATCGTGATGGGGTTTCTGATTTCGTGAGCAACTTTGGCAGACATTTCTCCGAGAGCAGCGAGTTTTTCTCTGCTTTTCAACTCCTGTTCCAGCTTTCTTCTTCTAGTTATTTCATCTAGAGATAGAATCACACCGGTAAGCTTCTTTCTTCTCTCTTCTCTCAAGGGTGTTATTTGAACATCGAAATACTTGTCGCCAAAAGCGTTAAAATGCTGATCAGTCAAAGTAATCGTCTCTCCAATTCTCATCGCGTCAAAGAGTAGTTCGATGATACCGTCGAGTTTCAAATTCATGGACTGGATGCTCTTTCCGATAAGGTCATTTCTATTGACGTCAAGAAGGAACTCAGCGGTTCTGTTTACCTCTGTTATTTTGCCTTCAACCGAACAGACGATTATTGCCGATTCGAGAGACTGAAGAATACTTGATACAAACCTACGATAGTAATTAGATAGGTTTTTCTCCTTCTCAAGGCTCTCAGCCATTTGGACAATTCTCTCGTAGTTCTCCGTAAGCTCCAGAGCTACCCCTGTGCTGTCGGCAAGCAACCCGAGAATCTCCGTATCGGCATTGCTGATTCTCTTTCCAGAATCACTGTTGTCGATTATCAGAATTCCTAATACTTTTTCTTCACCGGATACGGGAACAATCAAGTATTCATCTGAACCGATGATCCTATTGAGAAGAGCCAACTCTTCCCCTCTCAGCCTAAGCATTTCGGGTGTGACATGAACGATTTTCTTCCTCAGGACTACTCTCTCAAGGATGATATTACCCGGGTAAGAAATCAACGCCCCAGATTCATTTTCATCTTTTGAAGATTCCTCAAGCGACACATCCTGAAGATATCTTGCTAGATCGCTATACACTGATCTGTCCGAGTTTTCTCTGCTTTTTGAGAGCATTTTGCTCTCTTCAACAAGAACAGAACGTGCGTTATCCACTCTGAAGAATATTGCTCTATCGAATTTAAGTCCGGAGGAGTGGGTTGCGCCCATAAGAAGAATTCTAATTATTCTCTCTCTGTCAAGGCTTCTCTTCATTGCCTCTGTGATTTTGTGAAGCACGCTCAATTTGAAGAGTTGCTCTTTCTGTTCGCTTATTAGTTCCTCATGCTTCTTTCCGAGCTGCCTGAGTTTTCTCACTTCTATTTCCAGTCGAGAAGTAAGTCTTAACCTACTTATGGCAAATGCCATCCTTCTACTCATATCATCAAGCATCTTCAAATCTTCTCTGTCAAGGTGTTTGTAAGCTCTGAATTCACCTTCTACCTCTTCTCTATCGGCAGCAACAATCAATCCAACTACCATTCCCTCGACCAAGAGTGGAACTGCTATGAACGAACCCACGGAGACTTCTTCTGTGAAGATTACTGATGAAAGATCCGACTTCTTGGCTGAAACAAAAAGCCTCTCTCTTGAGAGAACATCAAGTTGCTCATCGGAAATACTCATCTCTATTCCTCGTAAAGGACTTGTTCCTTCACCAATCGCTGCCCTAAGGTGAAATGAGGTGTCAAGCCTTTCAAGAAAGAAGATCCATCTAACCCTTAACATCTCTCTGGCAATTTCAAGAGATCTATATACAAGCTCTTCCGAATCGGTTTCCGTTTCGAGAACCGAAGTCAATCGAGAGACAAGCTTCAGTCTCCTGTAGCCTTCTTCTTCTAGCGATCTCTTGATTGAATAGTGCAGAACCATTTCTAGCTCCTTTATCCAGCTTCCGAGTGAGCCTTTGACTTTAGATTTTGTAGGGAAGGTCAAAAGGCCAAGCGGTTCACCCTCGCAAAACAAACCTATGAACTTAACCTTTTCCTTGTGTTCCTCGAGATGAGTAGAAAGGACTATCTCCTTCTCGAACACTTCAGCTTTGTTTAGTTCTCTCAGAAAGGGATTCTTATTCAATCCAATTTCCCTTCCTGTACGGGTGAATCCTTCTCTGAAATTCACTTCCTTGAAGACATCCCGGTACTTCTCCAGAATAAAGAGTGATGGTTCCGATGAGATTTCCAGCGCTATTCTTTTCAGTATTCTCTGGATTATCTCATCAGAAGATGTTTCAAACCCCGTTCCTCTCAGTTCAATCACCACTTCTCGACAATCTCTATTATCAGTCTCATGTGCTCAACATGACTTCCCTCCCAGTAGATATGACCGCATTTCTTGCACTTTGAGAAGCTCTCTTTTGTAAGTAGTATATAGTCCGGTACTCCGCAAAGATCTTCAAGAGAGGCTATTTCTAGCTCGCCGTTGCATTTTGAACATCTGCTGAGGAAATCGATATCTTTGTAATTTATCCTGAACCTGTGAACGACCGACTTCAGTTGCGACTTCCAGTTCTCAGATTTGATAAGGTAACATCTGATCCTGAATCTCATTGCAATTTCGAGAGCTTTCCTGCTCTTGGTAAGAAATACGTCTCGATTACTGACAGCTCCTTCAATCTCATTTCTTGAGCATATCTCGGTGTCGAAGCCAAGAAACCGGAGCTTCTTCGCCAGCTTTGTAAGAGAGTCTTCAACTAGGAACTTCATTTCTTCACCATGATCGAGAATACTATCCCTGCATATTCTCTTTGATCGATAAGCCTAAACAGAGTACCGGTTCTTGCAAGAGAATCGCTTTCTCTCTTTGAAGTTTCGACTATCAGGAGACTTCTAGAGTTTAGAACGACAGAGTTTTGTTCTAGCAATTCAATAAGAGGTTTAATATATTGTTCATCAAAAGGGGGATCTGCAAAGATAATATCAAATTCAACACCCTTTCTTACGAGGGAAGGGATGGCTCTGCGAAAGTCGGAGCAGACTATTTTCAAGTCCGCTGAAGGATCAAGTCCATTCTTGCTTTCGAGAATTGATTGACATGCCTTCTTTGATGAATCAACTGATGTTACATCTATTGCGCCTCTACTCAATGCTTCAAAAGAAATTATTCCGCTTCCTGAGAAGAGATCAAGAAAGGTCTTCGAGCTCACGTCCACTATATCGAAAAGGGCCTTTCTGGCGGACTGAGGTGTATATCTTGTACTCCTCCTTGGAGGAGTCTTTATAGATCGTCTAGCCCACTTCCCTCCCGTTATGACCAACATACTATCCAACCTCTATCAATCTTACTCTTTCCGAGTATAGCCTCTGCATTTCGATTCTGAGAGCTCCATGCTCCAGAAGATCGGGGTCTCTTTCAATAGTCTCCTGAGCATCTTCCCTGGCTTTGAAAAGGAGATCTCGATCATCGACAATGTCGCCGAGAAGAAATTGAGGCATTCCGTGCTGCCTCAAACCAACGAACTCACCGGGGCCTCGAAGTCTAAGATCGAGCTCAGCAACATCAAATCCACTTGCGGTCGAAGCAAACTCTCTCAACCTCGAGAGCGCTTCGCCCGAAATCGCCCGGTTCATTAGCATGACGCAGATCGACTTGAGATTGCTTCTTCCTACACGTCCTCTGAGCTGGTGAAGTTGCGCCATTCCAAATCTTTCGGGGTGTTCAATAACCATAACGGTTGCCGAAGGTATATCAATTCCTACCTCAACAACAGTTGTGGAAACAAGAATCATGCTCTTCTTTGATTTGAATCTCTGCATAATCTCTTGCTTTTCGGTGTCGGTTAGTCTTCCATGGAGCAGTTCCACTCCTGTACCAGGGAAGACTTTCTCTCTTAGCCTTGCCGCTTCATCTGTTGCATTTTTCAGGTCCACTTGCTCTGACTCTTCTACGAGAGGATAAATGAAGAAAATCTGATGACCCATCTTTATTTCCTCAGAAATGAATGAATAGAGATGATCGATCCTGCTTCGGGCAAGCAGTATCGTTCGTACTGGCGATCTTCCTTTTGGCATCGTATGAATTGTTGATACGTCAAGATCACCGTATACCGTCAAGGCAAGTGTTCTGGGGATAGGAGTCGCAGTCATGACAAGACTATCAAGAAGTCTCCCCTTTGAAGTCAATGTTTCACGTTGCTTAACTCCGAACCTGTGCTGTTCGTCAACCACAACAAGACCAAGGCTTCTGAACTCCACACCCTCCTGAATTAGGGAATGGGTTCCAACCACTACGTCTATCTCTCCCTTTGTCAATCTGGTTCTGATACTCTCCTGATCAGTCTTCTTGAGTGAACCAGTCAACAGTGCGACGTCGATACCGAGCGGTTCAAGATCCTTCTTCATCTTTTCGAAGTGCTGCATTGCCAAGACAGACGTTGGAACCATCAAGGCGCTCTGATATCCAGCTTCATAGTTGTCTGTGATTGCCAGTTCGGCTACAAGTGTCTTTCCAGAGCCCACATCTCCCTGAAGCAACCTGCTCATTGGCGAGGTGGCCCTCATATCATCTCTTATCTCTCTGAAAGCCTTTACCTGATCTTCTGTTAACTCAAAGGGCAGGGACTCTACAAGTCTTTCGGCGAGAATCCCGGCGATTTCCTTAGGTAGGCCTTGGTATTTACACCTCATCTGTCTTCTACGAGAAAGAACTGCAATCTCAAATAAGAAAAACTCTTCATATGCAAGCGTTTCGCGAGCCTTTCTTGCTTCGAACATGCTCTTGGGAAAATGTATCGCAGTGAATGAATGCTTTCTTTCGAGGAGCTGCCTTCTTTCTTTGATCTTCAGAGGGATAAGGTTTTCTAGGGATCTCACAACACCAAGATTGCGCTTGGTTATTTTCCTCATCATTTTCATAGAGATTCCTGAAGTAAGGGAGTAGACGGGCAGAATCTCACCCGAGACTTCGCCATTCACTTCTTCGATTTCCGGAGAGTTCATCTCCAGAGGACCAAATGGGGTCTTCTTTGCCAATCCGTGAATGAGATACTCTTTGTCTTTCTTGAGCTTTTGTAGAATGTAGTCCTGATTGAACCATTTGAGAAGCAGTTGACCGAAGCCATCGCCTGCGACTGCAGAGATTATCGTGTAGCCTGAAACCTTCTTAACTGAGAAGTTAAGTATTCTCGCCCTTACACTTACCTTGGAATCAGCTGAAAGTGACGAAATCGGGAGAATCACCCTTCGATCTTCGTAGTCTCTCGGAAAGTAATAGATTAGATCACCAATTGTTTCGATATCCATTCTCTTAAGAATTTTGGATCTTGCTTCACCGACTGAGTAAGCATACTTTATGGGTGTTGAGAGTGATGCGGGCCTTCCTAGTAGCGCCTCGATTTCGTCAACAGTTCGCAGAAGGAAAATCCTTCTCAACTTTGCTACCATTTCGAGTCCATTTATCAGTCTCTTTTTCCTTCTATCTTGACTAAGCGCTTCGCTTTTCGAGAAGTAGGAGACGAATTTGGACAAGTATTCGTTGAGTAAGGGAAATCGGGAAAACTCCTCTTTGTCTGTCTGAGATACGATTCGCTTCAGTTCTGAGAAGAGAACTTCATTGTCTCTTCCTGAGAGCGAAGCTTCGAAAAGCATTTCACATTCGTCAAGGACTTGCTCAAAAAGCATTACTTTCTTTCTTTCTCCCCGTAACACGCCAGGCCAAAGACTGCGGGTCCGCTATGGCAGGCTATTGTTGGCCAGATTCTTCCGGTAACAAGTTCAATCTCATTTCTTTGGATGCCTAAATTCTCTTCGATCAACTCGACGGTTTTTTCGGTTGTTTCTTTCGCAATATCCGAGTACTCCTCGCTCCCGTAGATCGAGTACAAAACAACTGATTCTCTCCTTCTCTCGAGAAACTCAAGGACGTTTGAAACCATCTGCTCCTGCAACTTCTTCATACCTCTAAGCTTCGCCACAGGACTAATATATCCTTCTTCATCAACTGAAAGAATCGGCTTGATGTTGAGCAAGGTTCCGGCTAGCCCCTGTGCTTTTCCTATTCTTCCATTCTTTATCAAGTATTTCAGCGTGGGAACGCTGAATTCCATGAACGTGTCTTGAATTATCTCCGGCACTCTCGATATTGCCTCATCGATCTCCAACCCTCGTTCTATTAACTCAATAAGTTTCTTAGCGATCAAATGAGCTCCAATAGAGACTTTTCTGGTATCAACAACTGTGACTTCCAGCCCCTCCACCATTTTGGAGGCCATAACGCAAGTATCATACAGACCCGACATCTTCGATGAGAAATGAATATCAAGTAGCTTCGTGTAACCTTTTGACTTTATGTCATTGTAGTAATCAAGAACCTGTCCGAGTGGCGGTTGAGCTGTGTGAAACTCTCTGGAGCTTTCGACGATATTGTAGAAAACATTCTCCATGAAGTCAAACTCGTCGTTATATTCCTTGTCATCAATAATGATTTTCATTCCCATGAAAAAGAGTTTATGCTCCTCAACGAAACTTCTCGTTGGCGCACAACCTGAATCAACGGATACCGCAATCAATTCGTTCACCTTCCTTCGGCGAAAATCTGCTCTTGGTCGTCTCCGTTATCTATTCTCACGCACCATCTACCATCGACAAAATCAGTCTCCAGTGAATACCCGTTAAGTTCCACAGCAAGTGGTCTGCCATTATCTATGCTGAACTGAAGAAGTCTTTCGGCAGAAACCCTTACTCCTCTCTTTACTGAAGCCTCAAGCATTAACTGCGTGTTTTTGCGATTTGAGTTCACTACACTCAGTGCAAAAAAAGAAGTTATCATACAGATACTCAGAAGTAAGACAGAGAGAACAAGTGTAACAATGTTGCCTCTTCTCATCAATCACCTTTCAAATAACCTACGTAAGGTAGATTTCTGTATACTTCATCATAGTCAAGTCCATATCCAACAATGAACTGATCGCCTATTCTTTCGCCGGTAAAGTCTATCACAACTCCATGATCGTGAATAGTCTTTTCAAAGAGCGAGACCAGTTTCACGTCTGCCGGTTTCTGCTTCCAGATATAGTTTATTATGTATCTCAAAGTTCCTCCGGTGTCAACTATGTCTTCAACAAGAAGAACGTAACGGTCCGTAACAGATTCATCCACCCATGTCTTCACACGAATTCTTCCCGTAGTGGAGACTCCTGAATAACTGGAAACATGAACGAAATTATAGCGCACCTTCAACTCAAGTCTCTTTAGGAGATCGCTATAGAAATGAACTGAGCCCTTCAGAATGCAGACAGCCGTTATCTCTTCAGTAATCGGGGAGTAGTAACTGTTGATTTCTTCTGCAAGTCTACTAACAATTCTCTCAAGGGCCTCTTCTGAGTAAAGAACCGCGATCTTAGCAGGATCAAAGAGCATTTCCTTCACCTCCGGCAGTCATGATAATTATACCATCGTAGAAAGACTATGAAACGATCTATTCTTATGAAGCATTAAGTGGAAATGCGAGGTTGAGTAGGTTACAATCCTTCTTGTGAAGTTGCACGGATTTCTTGGCTAATCTTTTTGCCTACAGAATGGGGCGATTGTATGGATCAGCATTTTCTGAGTAATTACCTCGACGCTTCCGAATATGAGATTCCTCTAGATTTGCCTACAATCTTTGGGAGGGAAAGCGAAACATACCTGGAAGTGGGGTTCGGTAGTGGCGAGTTCCTTGTTCAGAAAGCGATTGATAATTCTGCAAAAGATTTCCTGGGAGTTGAGTTGTCTGTAATAAGCACAGAGAAACTTCTTAAATCGCTTAAGAGAGAGCTTGTAGAAAACGTCCGAGTGCTTCTGACGGATGCGTCTTTCTGTTTAAATAACGTAATTCCTAAGGATTCACTGTCCGGTGTTTATATGAATTTCCCCTGTCCGTGGCCAAAGAAAAGACATTCAAATCGGCGGCTGAACGACCTCAATTTCGTTTTGAAGATTGGGCGGGTTCTAAAAAAAGGGGGTTTCTTTCAGCTCTATTCCGATTCGAAGGAATTCATCTCTGAGATGAGCTCGAGCGTAGACCTAACTGGTCTCTTCGATTCGGACACAGTCGAAATAAATCCAACGGCCGGAGTGGGAACTAGATACGAGAGAAAATGGCTGGCTATGCAGAGGGAGATATTCAGACTCATCTGTAGAAGAAACAGCAAAGCAGTGAAATGTGAAGAGGATGTGGTTAACTTGTCGCATTTGTGGGTGAAGAACATCGACAAGTCCCGGCTCGATAGAGTTGCAGGGCGGTCGTTTTCTAGTGATGAGATGTTTGTCAAGTTCATGGGGGTCTACAGAAAGCTTGACAATGAGGTCTTTCTAATTGAGACTCTTTCGGTTGACAGAGGCTATTCTCAAAGATTCTATATAAGTCTTTCCAAAAGGGAAGAAGTTTGGCTGATTCAACTAGATAGTCAAGCGAAACCTTTTAGGACCAGAGCGGTAAAATTCGCCGTTAGAACGCTATCTCGGATACTTGGTGACGAAAGTCGAGCTTAATAGTGAGGCGCATTTTTGGGAAGTTCTGCTTTTCTTAATAGGGTAGGAAGCGCTTTCATTGAACCGGGCAAATCATAGCTATGGCGGGGCGCAGATGCGCCCCGCCCGATTAAGATAGTTAGAGCTTCTTGAATAGCAAAGAAGCGTTATGGCCTCCAAAGCCAAATGAGTTTTTTAGGGCGTAGTTGATTTTCCTATCAACTCCTGAATTTGGTGTGTAGTTCAGATTGCATTCAGGATCGGGGATAGAGTAATTAATCGTTGGTGGAACGAAAGAGTTCTGAATTGCAAGAAGAGTTGCTACAGATTCAATTGCTCCTGCGGCTCCCAGGGCATGTCCGACCATTGACTTCGTGGAACTTATGTTGAGCCCATTACTACTCCCAAATAGACGCTTTATGGCTCGTGTCTCCATCAAGTCGTTTAAGGGTGTAGAAGTGCCGTGAGCGTTAATATAGTCAACTTCTGATGGGTCAACTTCGGCTTCTTCAAGAGCCATTTTCATAGCTCTGTAAGCTCCATCGCCAGATTCCTCGGGTGAAGTGATATGAAACGCATCATCGGTTGAACCGTATCCGGCGATTTCCCCGTAGATCTTTGCTCCACGCTTCAAAGCATGCCCGTATTCCTCGATGATCAGTGTTGCGGATCCTTCGGCCATAACAAATCCATCGCGTTCGCGATCAAACGGTCTTGAAGCATTTTCAGGATTTCCACGTGATAGGGCTGTCATATTCGAGAAGCCGGCAAGAGCAAGGGGCGTGATCGTGGCTTCAGAACCGCCGGTCATCGCGATATCGATTATCCCATTTCTTATAAGCCTCGTTGCTTCACCAATCGCATTTGTGCCAGAGGCGCAAGCTGTGGACACAGTGAAGTTTGTACCCTTGAACATGAAACGTATGGCGAGAAGTCCTGGTGCCATATTCGCGATAGTCATGGGAATCAGGAAAGGGCTGATTCTCGAGGGGCCTTTTTCCATCAAGACGGAGTGCTGATCCTCAATGACATCCATTCCGCCTAGACCTACACCATAGACCACCCCAGCCCTTTCAGGATTAGAAATCTTTCCGTCCAGACCGGAATCATCGTACGCCTGGCAAGCACTTGCAACAGCCATCTGAACAAATCTTGCGTTTCTTTTTGCTTCTTTTTTGCCCATAAATGCAACAGGATCGAAGTCTTTTACCTGACCAGCAACCTTTGATCCAAACTGAGTGACATCAAAAGTGTCAATCCAGTCAATACCAGATCTACCAGATTCTAGCGACTCCCAAAACTCCGATAGGTTCTTTCCTATTGAACAAATTATACCCATTCCAGTTATTACGACTCTTCTCATCCTATCTTTCTTCCAGTTTGATTATGAATTTCACAACGTCATCGATGGTCTTGAAGCTTGCAGTCTGACTGTCGCTGATCTGGATATCAAATTTGTCTTCAAGTTCCATTACAAGATCTACCAAGTCAAGGGAGTCAGCTCCAAGATCTTCTATGAATCTTGAACTTCCGACGATTTCTCCAGCTTCAATACTCAGATTCTCTGCTACGATCGAAATCACTCTTTCCTGTACAGTAGACGTCTTTTCCATTGAACTCACCTCTCATTTAAAAGTATTTTAGTTAGCGATTTCCTGGAATTCTCTTATTACTTCAAGGCTTTCGCAATCTGTTGTGCTAATCGAAACGTTTCTATCAATCTTCTTCATAAATCCGCTAAGAACCTTTCCGGGTCCTACTTCAATGAATCTGTCCGAGCCAAGTTGTATCATTCTTCTTATTGATTGTTCCCATTTAACTGGCTTATATGCCTGGGAGATTATGAGTTCTTTGATTTCCTCTGGATCTTCGGGGAAGAAGTCTCCAGTGACGTTTGAGATCACGGGGATTCTAGGAGGACTCACCTTGACGTCCTTCAGAAAGTCCCGCAAGACATCGCCTACTGGCTGTAAGAATCGACTGTGAAAAGGTGCGCTGACGGAAAGCTCAACGCACTTTCTAGCACCTGCTTCCAGTGCCATTGAAGTTACCAAACGCACTTTTTCTGTAGTTCCCGAAACCACAACCTGGCCTGGACAGTTGTAATTGGCAACGATAACTTCTTCTTCAGAAGAGATTTCCAGACAGATTTTCTCTACGACCTCATTGGGTAAACCTATGATTGCCGCCATTATTCCTTCACCGGGTGGAATTGCTTCTTGCATCGCTATTCCCCTCAACCTGACAAGTCGAAGAGCATCAGCGTACTCAAGTGATCCCGCAACAGTAAGCGCGCTGAATTCTCCAAGAGATAGACCTGCTACAATATCAGGTTTAGCACCCCTTTCCGAGAGGAAATCCGAAAGAGCGATGCTGACAGAGAGAATAGCCGGCTGAGCATTCTGTGTAAGAGTCAACTCACTTTCCGGACCTTCAAGCATCAATCTTAACATATCAAATCCAAGCATTCGGCCCGAGAGCCCAATGAATTCTCGTATTATGGCGCTTTCCTCGAACAGCGTCTTTCCCATTCCAACGTACTGACTCCCCTGACCAGGAAATATCCATGCTACCATCTCTTGATCCCTCCCAAAACTTCGATGACCTCTTCGGCTTCCCCGATGATTTCTTCCAACAACTCACTTACGCTTTTGATGTCTCTGATCAATCCACTAGATTGACCGGCCATGAGCGAGCCAAAATTGAGATCACCTTCTCTTGCGGCTCTTTTAAGGCCGCCAATCGCCACTCTTTCAATTGCCTCGACTCCGTTACCTTGTCTTTCAAGTTCTTCAATCTTCCTAGTCAATTTATTTCGGAAGGCTCTGACAGGATGTCCGGTTGAGATCCCTGTAACGACTGTATCAAGCTCATTTGATGAAAGAACTCTTTCTTTGTAATTATGGTGTGCCGAACACTCCGTCGTGCAAATGAACCTTGTTCCCATCTGGATTCCGCTTGCCCCTAGAGCAAGAGCTGCTACGAGCCCTCTTCCATCTGCGATTCCACCGGCAGCAATAACGGGGATCTTTACTACGGATGCAACGGCAGCCACCAGAACCATTGTTGTCACCTTTCCGATATGGCCACCGGCTTCCATTCCTTCGGCAATTACTGCGTCAGCACCTTGTTTTTCGAGCCTTCGTGCAAGTGCCGTTGAAGCAACAACCGGGATTACTTTTGTCCCAGAAGACTTGAGCCTTTCAATAATGCGTGATGGGCTTCCTGCACCTGTGGTCACCACCGGTACCTTCTCTCGGCAGACAACTTCTATTTGATCTTCGATGTTCTGAGAGAGAAGCATAATATTTACGCCAAAAGGTTTTGATGTGATCTCTTTTGTTCTTCGGATTTCAGTCTGTAACTCTTCCGCCGAAAGGCTACCGCCAGCAATAATCCCTAACCCGCCAGCATTTGAAACAGCCCCTGCCAAGCCGTTGTCTGAAATCCAGGCCATCCCTCCCTGTAATATTGGATACTTTATTCCTAATAGTTCAGTTAGTGTTCTTCCCTGTCTCG
Organism: Mesotoga sp. UBA5825; assembly: GCF_002432955.1. Lineage (NCBI taxonomy): Bacteria > Thermotogati > Thermotogota > Thermotogae > Kosmotogales > Kosmotogaceae > Mesotoga > Mesotoga sp. UBA5825. The sequence goes on from NZ_DJHG01000099.1 coordinate 54,935, forward strand.
TCAATGTCGTTCCTCCTGGCACGGAAATGCTGATAAAGAGTCAGCAACACTATACCAGGGCCCAAGGAGACCAATAAAGTATGGATTTCGGACGCTTTGCGGTCTTATTGACCGGAAACGCTACAGGAGGAGAGCTTTGAAAGACAAGGAGTATGTTCAAGAGAGAATTCCTCACAGAGACCCTTTTCTGTTAGTGGATGGTGTAACATCTATTGGAGAAACGGAGGCTAAAGCTTACAGAGATATCCTTGAAGATGATCCCGTTTTCAGAGGTCACTTTCCCGGGTGCCCAATCTACCCGGGAGTACTAATAATTGAGGGTCTAGCACAAACGGCGGGAATTCTTCTTCTAAAGCCTGGGACAACCCCTTTGTTCGTAGGAATAGAAAGGGCTCGGTTCAAGACCATAGTTAAACCTCCATGCAGACTCGAATACTCAATCAGACTGATTGGAAGAAAGATGAATCTTGCCAAAATAGATGCTACAGCTTTTGTAGACGGCAAACTTTCTGTCAAGGCAGTTCTACTTGTCACTTCGCTAGATCAATGATTTTGGAAAGAAAAAACCCCTGTGCTATAATTTAGGCGTTGATCCTGCACAGGGGACTAAAGGGGGTAAGCCGTCACCTTCGAAGGGTGACGGCATTTCCGTTTTAGAACTGGAAAGAAGCAACGAATCTTACGCCGCTTCTATAGACGAAGAAAGCCACGTAATCTCCCTCTCTTATGCTATCAACAGCTTCTTCAAAAGCACTTACATTATCAATAGCCACCTGATTTCCATTTATGCTTAAACGGGTTATTATGTCGTCTTTGCCTATGCCCAGCCTGTATACTATTCCTTCTGTGCTTACACTCCTAACGATTATCCCTCTGAACTCTTGAGAAAGGCCGAGACGCTCTCTGTCTTCAGGAGTTATCTCGGAAACTGAGAGGCCTAAAGAGCTCTCGAAAGCTTTTGGCTCTTCACTCTCTTCCTGCGAAGAAGTACTTTCTTGAGAAAGAGTCCCAAGGACTGCAGTTACAACAATTCTCTCTCCGAACCTGTCGATCGTGATTCTAACTTGAGAACCAGCAGGGTAGTTGAGTACAGCTGCTCTAAGCTCAGAGGAGTTTGAGATCTCAAGGTTTTCGAATCCGATTATTACGTCTTGTGGCCTAATTCCCGCCTTGTCAGCAGCTGAGTCAGGTACGACATCGGTTATTAAGGCACCTTTATCAACTTTGAGACCCAACGATCGAGAGATTGCCTCAGTGACGGAGTCCATGTATACTCCCAGATAAGCCCTCTGAACCGATCCCGTTTCGATTATCGAATCAACGAATCTCATAGCAACGTTGATCGGTATTGCGAAGCCAAGAGAAGTCCCAACGTCGGGAGATATAATGGCTGTGTTGATTCCGATAACCTGACCGTAAATGTTGAGGAGTGGACCTCCACTATTACCGGGGTTGATTGCTGCATCAGTCTGGATAAGATTCGAATAGACTCCGTTACCGTCGGGTTTCGGTAGCTGCCTGCCGACAGCGCTGATCACGCCGAGGGTAACTGTGTGTTTTAGACCAAAAGGATTGCCTATCGCAATTGCCCATTCGCCTATCCTAAGAGAGTCGGAGTCACCGACTTCAACAATGGGAAGATCGGCACCGTCAGGTTCGATCTTTATCACGGCAATGTCCAGTTCGGCGTCTCCTCCAATATACTTTGCCGGATAGACGTTGCCGTCGAGAAGAGATACCGATATCTTGTCTGCTCCAGCGACAACATGTTCGTTAGTGAAAATATAGCCATCTTTACTGAAGATGAATCCGGACCCAACGCCGGTCACCTTCTGATCGGGAATTTCACCAAAAAAACGCCTGAAGAATTCCTCGAAACCGTAAGGATCTCTGATGGAATATTTCCTTGTCGCCTCAACGTCTACTTTGACAACTGCTGGTCCTGCTGCTTCAACTACGTTAATAACTGGGCTCTCGTAGCCTTCATTAACCAGGGCCAGAGAAGCCACTGATAACATAACTACAACAAGTACTACAAAAACCTTCTTCATAACTCTGACCTCCTTCTTCGAGTTGGCTACTCCGGTATCAATTTGACTGAAGATTTTTGTTCATTGTTCAAGGAATTGGTTGGTGATATACTGTTATAGTTCATTTTCGAGAGGTGACTTGAAATGCAGTGGTTGTTCGTTCTAGTTGTTTTTGTTCTGGCTTACATTCTCATAATATCTGGTAAATTCAATAGATCTACCGTTGCGTTTGCAGCAGGTATAATCATACTTCTTTCTAAAGTAATACCTAACTTCGATATGAAGGAAATTGGTTTTCTTGTAGACTTCAATACGATAGGCATTCTTATCGGAATGATGATAGTGGTCGGCACTCTTAGGACAACCGGGTTCTTCGAGTTTGTGGCTGTTCATGTTGTGAGGATTTCGAAGGGAAATGTTAGAGCATTATTAGTCTTCTTTATGGTTACAATTGCGCTTTTCTCTGCCTTTCTAGACAACGTCACTACTATACTTCTCTTTGCTCCGGTAATATTTCTTGTTGCGGATTCTCTGGAAGTCTCCCCCAGAAACTTCCTGCTTGCGGGTGTCCTCGCCGCAAACGTTGGAGGAACGGCAACGCTGATTGGAGATCCGCCCAATATCCTTGTCGGTTCAGCGAGTGGATTCGGATTTATGGATTTCATAAGGATAGATGGCCCTATTACTCTCATCGCACTGCTAATAACTGTCGTCTTTCTTGACAGAAGGGTTTTCAAGAGTTATAGATTGATGGGAGACAGACTTCAGCGGCTTGCAAGTATGGATCCCAACAAGGCCATAGTCTCAAAATCCTCACTGTACAAATCGCTGACCGTGTTTTTTGGAATAATAGCAGGATTCCTTCTGCACGACTTGATAGGAGTTGAGCCATCTTTGATTGCCCTCGGCGGTGCTGCTGCTGCGATGATCCTTAGCGGTAAGAGTTTTTCCAGTCTGTCTGAGGATATCGAATGGGACACGATCTTTTTCTTCATGGGGTTGTTTGTGCTTGCGTCGGCACTCCAACAAGTAGGTATTACGTCATCTATTTCTGATCTACTTGGTTCTCTTTCGGGCAACAGGATCATTCTCTTTCTAACACTTTACTGGTTATCTGCACTCATGAGCGGTTTTATCGGTGCGGTGCCGGCTGTAACATTTATGATTCCCGTTATTGAGGGGATGACTGCAAAATACGGAGTTCCCATGGATGTTTGGTGGGTGATATCGATCTCAGCGTGTTTTGGGGGGAGTTTCTCAATTGCGGGCGCCGCAGCCAATATGGTTGGTGTCGGACTGATAGAAAAGCATTCAAGGGAAAAGCTGAGTTATTCGGATTTCTTGAAGTTTTCAATGCCGTTGACGATCATGACCCTTGCTGCCGGTACTGCGTATATCCTTGTGAGGTTTTCCTTCTAGGGTTCGTCTTTCAGTTAAAACCTCTTTTTGTGCTTTTCTAGAACCTGAGGACTTTTCTACAAAGATTGAGTCGCCATTTTCTGAAGTCATCTCAGTGTAATACATAGCCGTGGAGAGTGTCGAAGGTGAAGGAGTGAAAATCTGGACTTGCTCAGGATTATAGCGCATTTTTTCTCGGATAAATCTCTTTAGTTCTTCCATGTCCCGAATCGTGCACCCTGGGTGGGCCGCGATGAAGTAACCAACAACGAAGTTTCTTCTGTCTGAAAGCCGATCAACTTCTTCAAGAAAGCTAGTCAGCATCTTATTCGAGGGTTTGCACATGTGTTCAAGGACATGATCGACTGTGTGCTCTGGAGCTATCTTCAGCTGCCCCGAGACGTGGTTTTTCATTAGTTCCTTCAGAAATTCCTTCCCGTATCTTTTATCACCTAGAATGAGATCATATCTGATGCCCGAGGAGACGAATACATGTTTTACTCCTGGAATTTCTCTCGCTCTTTTTAGAAGAGACAAATATCTTGAATGATCAGGTTCCAAAGAGCCGCACACTTCCGGGAAGAGGCATCTCTTGGTTCGGCAGGCTCCAGCCTTCAGCTTAACCAAACACTCGTAGCCGTACATGTTCGCTGTTGGTCCACCTATGTCAGTTACGGTTCCTTTGAAATTACCATCTCTTGTGAGAGAAATGACTTCGTCAAGAATAGATGTCTCACTTCTTGAGACTACTGTTCTACCCTGATGAAGGGCAATTGCGCAGAAATTGCACTGACCATAGCAACCTCTATGGCTCGTCACTGAATAGCGTACCGTATCAACAGCTTTAACTCTACCTTTGGAGAGAGATACAGGATGCACGGTACGAGTGAAAGGAAGAGAGTAAAATGAGTCCAGCTCCTCTTGAATAACAACTGGCGGTTTGTTCTGAACAACATATCTGTTATCCTGGAGCTGGTAAAGTCGATTCCCTCTTGCGGCATCGGTCTCTTCGTGGATCATTCTGGTGAGCTTGAAGTAATCCTTCTTGTTGCGGACTACAGACTCATGTGATGGGAGTTCCACTCCATCCGGTTTTTCGCTTGACCAGAAAGCTGTACCCTCTACATTGTGAGACACTCTTCCCTGATTAGCAATCTCTCTGGCAATTTCTACAATCGGTTTTTCTCCCATTCCATAAACAAGCAAATCGGCTTTGGAATCAAGGAGAATCGACTTCTTTATTCTGTCGCTCCACCAATCAAAATGAGAGAATCTTCTCAGACTAGCTTCTATGCCTCCAATAACTACAATTGTGTCTTTAAATGCCTGCCTAATTAGGTTAGCATAGACCGTCACTGCCCTATCGGGTCTCTTTCCCCCGATCCCTCCTGGTGTGTAATCATCGCTCTTTCTCTTCTTCCCGGTTGAAGTATAGTTTGCAACCATCGAATCGACATTCCCAGAGGTCACACCAAAGAAGAGTCTTGGTCTTCCCAGCGCTCTGATCTCTGTGGTTGTTCTCCAGTCGGGTTGTGAGATAACACCAATTCTCCACCCATCAGACTCAAGGACCCTGGCTATCATTGCAGTTCCAAAGGAAGGATGATCAACAAAAGCATCCCCCGTTACAAGGATCACATCGAGAACGTTCCAGTTTCTTTCTACCATCTCTTCGGTCGTCATTGGTATATTCATAAGGCACTCCAAAAAGAAAAACGGGAAGCGAAACCGTAAGCCGGATTCTGTTACTGTGACCATCTATCTGGGAGCCATGTTACCATAGCCCTCTTGCATCCTACCCGAAAGGGATTTGGTGGGCATCCTCAGACCCTTTCTGCTTGGACCTGCTCCAGACGGGGGTTACCAGGCCTGCCGGTCGCCCGACAGCCGGTGAGCTCTTACCTTCACCTTTCCATCCTTGCCCTAAGGCGGTCTTCTTTTCTATGGCCCTTTCCGGAGATCACTCTCCCTGGGTATTACCCAGCGCCCCTGCCCATGGAGTCCGGACTTTCCTCGGAATTTCCGCGGTCACACGTTTCGCTTCCCGATTAGATTGCCAAGGCCTTAATGCCCTGATATCTACCTTCAATTATCATCTTTCTCTCGATCATATTCAAGAGCTTGATCTTCGACATTCCCCAGTTACCGAAGAGAGTACCTTCGATCGGCGGATCGGAGACGAGTCTGTGGATTATTACGTTTTCGTTCAAATGCTCAAGAAAGAGAATGACTCTCTCCACAAATTGCTCTGCAGTACCTAGGTCCACTTTTCCCTTCTTATACATTCTCGCTAGCTCAGTGCCTTCAACAATGTACAGAGAGTGAATTTTAACTCCTTCGATACCAAGTACTGAGATCAACCTTGCCGCTTCGCAGACATCCTCTTCGGTATCCCAAGGCAGATTGGCTATCACGTGAGTGACTACCTCAATACCTCTCTTTCTCGCTCTCAATGAAGAATCAACAAATTGTGCAAGCGTATGTCCTCTATTAATAGCTTTCAGAGTGTTAGGATTAATGCTCTGAAGGCCGAGTTCAAGAATAACGTCAACTTCTTCGGAGAACTCCTCCAAAAGATCCAGTACTTCTTCCGACACAAGATCCGGTCTTGTCGAAATGTCCAGTATTACTACATCTTCAATGATAGCCTCTCTGTAAACTGTTCTCAGTCTTTCAATTGGTGCGTACGTATTCGAGTTGGCCTGAAAGTATGCCATGAACTTTCCAATTCCCTTTTTTCTAAGAAGAGATATTCTTTGAAAGAGCTGTTCCCTCAAAGAAAGACTGGAGTCAACAGAGAACCCGCTTCCCGAAGGATCGCAGTATATGCAGCCTCCAATTCCATTGACTTTATGAGGACATGAAAAACCGGCATCAAGTGGGACTCTATGAACATACTCGCCGTACTTAAGCCTCAGGTGAGTCTTCAGATCTTTGTAGGGCTTATGATTCAACGGATCTCACCAGACTCTTTTCGAACTCTCTGAAGGCATCAACTGCAGAGTTTACCTCCTCTTTGGAACTACCTATGAACAAATACAGCCACTTTCCCGAGAACCACGTCTTCACAAATCCTCCATCGATCTTCCCCGAAAATTCTCCATAGATCCACGGTATCGCACTTACGAGCGCTCTGAATTCATTTGAAATTTCTCTAATCAGCGAATACCAGAGACTCGTGGTCCCTGAAGCGGTCTCGAATTTCACTATATATATGCTGAGCTCCTTCGTTCCTTTTGCGAATTCTTTATGAAGAAGAAGAGAGTCTTCATTAAGAGTAAAGCCTAATAGTCTGCCTCCCACACTTGTAGTCGTTGAAATGTCCATGTAGCCACTCATAGTGAATCCTGCGAACCTACCAGGCACCAGGTCAACTCTGGAGCTTCCACAGGAAGAAACCAGAATTACCAGAAACAATAGCGCTACGATGAAACGGGATTGTTTGCCTCTCATTTCTTCACCTCCCGGTCGATTAATTCTCTGAAGCGTCTGGCTTTCAAGAAGGGCTTAGGCCAGTTCTCCTGTCCCAGCCTCTCTAAATGATCCGAAAAGAGAGTGCCGTCTCTCGGGTCCTTAAGCTCCCTATCAATTTCAAGCAAGGGGACCAGAACGAACTTCCTATTAATTATATCGCTATGAGGAACTGTAAGCTCTACTGTCTGGAGAACCGTTTTTCCGTGAAGCAAGATATCGATATCAATCTCCCTCGGACTCCATCTGAATCTTTGAACTCTGCCAATAGCATTTTCAATGAACTTAATATCTCTTATGAGTAACCTGACATCTCCTGAGTAACGGAACTTGCCGACACAGTTCAGGAAATCATCCTGCTCTGTGTTTCCGTACGGTTGTGTAGTGTATACTGACGAGACCTCTAAAAGAGGCAATCCCAATTCGATGAGCTTTGTGAAAGCTTCCGCGATGTAATTCAGTCTGTTGTCGATATTGCTACCAAATGCGAGAAATAGATCACTCTCCACTCAACTTCCTCCGTAATGACCACGCCGCTTCTTTTAGTCGCTGCACAGTGTCCAACGAGAATCCCTGCTTCCACCAGTGCGGAATGATCGAGTTGTCAAGAAGTAGTGGGTCAATATCTTCAGCAAATGAACCTCTTTCAATTAGTTCTTTCCATTGCAGAGTTCCTGGTATAGGCGTGAATTCGTTAAGACTTGGGGACAGGCCTAACTCTTCACAGATTCTCAGTGAGTCCAGTACATCTTCTTCGCTCTGTCCAGGTAGATTCAGCATGATGTAGGCGCTAATCTCCTTGTAGGCGAATCCGGCCTTTGAGAGGTTATCGACGGCTCTGTAGATATCGTTAAGAAAAACTTTCCCCCCTGTGGAAGTTTGCAAGGCTCGATCTGAAGTCTCCAGTCCGATTTTAATTGTCTTGAAGTTATTAGCGTACATCAAATCTGCGGTTTCCCTGTCTACAAATCGCGCGTGCACTCCATTAGGCAGGTGAAACCTTGTTCTTATGCTACGATGTTCGATTTCTTTCATAAGTGTCTTGAAACCGCCACCAACAAGAATCGCGTCATCAAAAAAGACAATGTCTGAGAGATTCGATGATTTAACCAGGTACTCGATATGCTCTGCAGTCTTTGTCGGATCTCTTCTTAAGAAATGGCGCCATAGATAACTACTTGCGCAGTAAACGCATCTGAAAGGGCACCCTAGACTGGTTATTACAACAACATAATGCGGAGATTCGTAGGCCGAGTAATCGGGACTAAGCTCATCAAACCAATCAGACTGAACAGATTTGTTTATTCCGAGGAATTGCAGAGCCTTCTCTATAGGCTTCATTCCCGTTCCGGGACAGACCAAATCTGCTCCGGCATTCCTTTTTGCGTGTTCCGGAAGCAGCGTTGCGTAGACCCCGCCAAGCACAATAGGTATTGACGGCAACTCTTGGCGAACAACCCTTATTGTGTCGCTCACTCCATAATGCCAGTACGTCATCATAGAAGTAACGAAGACACCGTCAACGTGGTCTAGTTGTTGCAGTTTGCTCCTGAATACTTCTTCAGGAAAACCGAACCTCTTGAACCTTCTTGGGATGGAAGCTATACAGTCTGGTTTTGGAACAACGGTTTCCACGAACTTCCCGGTTCCGAAGTATTTTTCTCCTGAACCGGAGGAATATGAGAGAAGGTCCGAATCGTATCGATCGAGACAGTCAACTAAGACTGGTTCAACACTAAGGGTTTTCAGAGCAGAAGATATGTACAATAACCCCAAAGGCTTTAGCCAGTAATCGTAGGCCGATACATCTTCAATCCAAGGATTGATCAGTAATATTCTTTTCAAATGACTTCACTCGATTGTAATAGGATCTTATTCCCTTCAAGGTTAGATAAGGGTCGTCCATTTCTATGAACCCATCTTCGGTAATGAAGAGACGTGCTTTTCCACCCGTTCCAACGATTTTCGGCTTGACATCAAACTGCTTCTCGATTTCGCTAATAATCCCCTGCAGAGCGAAATACGTTCCGTTTACTATACCGATTCTAAGGTTGTCCTCAGTATTCGTTCCGAAGTAGTGGTCTTCAAAGAAGAGCTCGACTTCCGGCAGCTTTGCAGTCCTGGAGAAGAGAGCAGACATCGCCGTTTCAGGTCCAGGAAGAATTGCGCCACCTGCAAATGCGCCATCCATAACAATATCTATGGTAATTGCAGTCCCGACATCGACAACGATTACGTTGGCTCCGTAACATTCCTTCGCGCCCATTACGTTTGCCAGTCTATCGGCACCAATTTCCGAAGGGTTGTCTGTTTCCAGATCGACAGAAACAAACCTATCGGCCTTGACAAACATGGCCGGTTCCAACAGGTATTTTCTAGCGAAGTAATCAATTGTTGAGTTTAGTCTTGGAACAACGCTTGCCACACAAAGCCCTTTTATACTCGAAAGTGAAGCTTGTTCGTACCTCAAGAGTCCTTCAAGAATGACGAATAGTTCATCTTCCGTCTCGAGCCTCAAAGAAGGAAGCCTCCATACAGCCTCTATTTTGCTCCCACTGTCGAGACCAAAAACGGTCGTCGTGTTTCCCACGTCAGCAAGTAACAGCATTCTATACCTCCTAGCTAGATAGTAACATCTCATTTGGACTCTTTGTACTAGCATTGGTTCTGGCTAATCCTTGCTGTTTCACATTATCTTAATAATTCTCTCCACTTGATAGGCAGATGATGTGATGATATAATCTTTCTGCCAGCGCAGGCTGGAGACTGAAAGTGGGAGCGACTCGCTAGCTCAGCAGGTAGAGCAC
>NZ_DJHG01000099.1:64683-89178 GCF_002432955.1 Mesotoga sp. UBA5825
CGCTGGACTTAGGATCCAGTGGGGAGACCTGTGAGGGTTCAAGTCCCTCCTCTCGCACCAGAGAATGATTTTCTTCATGCGGATGTAGCTCAGTGGTAGAGCACCTGCTTGCCAAGCAGGGGGTCGCGGGTTCGAACCCCGTCTTCCGCTCCAGGAAGACGCCTGAAGGCGTCTTCTTTTTTTTTTTACGATCTTATCTTTCTGTTCCCGGATATCTATTCGGTCATTGAAAGAGCAGAAAGCGCTTTCTCGTAAGAAAAACTGGAAAGCAAACCTGCCTCAATGAGGGTCCTTTGAGCACCTCTGGTTTTCTGAATAGCTATCCGGCTGGGTTACCGTCTTCTTCTCACTCCCATTCGATGGTTGCAGGAGGTTTGTCAGTTATGTCGAAAACGACCCTTCCGACTTCCTTCACCCGAGACGTAATCCTTGAAGAGACTTCTCTAAGAAGGTTATGAGGAAGCGCATGCCAGGAAGCAGTCATGCCTTCATGGCTATCTACGGCTCTAAGTGCAACTACGAAACCATATGATCTCTTGTCACCTTTAACCCCGACGCTTGAAATTGAGAGCAGCACCGCAAAGGACTGCCAGATCCTTTCTATTTCGCCCGATTCCGTAAGCACTTCGAGAAAGATAGAGTCAACTTCCTTTAGTATTCTTGCCCTTTCGGCTGTTACTTCGCCGATTATCCTCACCCCTAGGCCGGGTCCAGGAAAGGGTTGTCTGTTAATCAGGGTTTCATCTATGCCGAGAGATCTACCAAGATTCCTTACTTCATCTTTGAAGAGTTCTCTTATTGGCTCGAGGAGCGTCAGTTTCATATTCTCAGGCAGACCACCAACATTGTGGTGACTCTTGATTTTCTCCGCACTTCTGGAGGATGCGCCGGATTCAATGACATCCGAGTAGATCGTTCCCTGTAGAAGAAAGTCTGCCCTCAGTTTATTTGCTTCTCTTTCGAAGACCTTGACGAATGTCTCTCCTATCGCTCTTCTCTTGTCCTCGGGATCAACAATCCCTTTTAGTGCAAAGAAAAACTCTTGGGACGCATCAACAGTTATAACGTTCATACCGAGACTCTTCAGAGTTCCTGGGACTTCAAGTTCCTCGTTCTTTCTCATCAAGCCATGATTTACGAAGATTCCGATGAAGTCGTCGCCTATTGCTCTGGTTGTCAATGCTGCAGCTACAGTCGAATCAACCCCTCCAGAAAGCCCGCCAACAACCTTTTTCCCTTCAACGGTTCTTCGGATCTCTGCAATCTTCTCATTCGCGAAATCAGAGATCTTCCAGTCCCGAGAAGCTCCGCATATGCCAAGTACAAACCTTTCTATCAACTCCTTTCCATATTGAGTTTGATGAACCTCTGGATGAAATTGAAAGGCCAAGTCTCTACCGTTCGTGAATCCGGCAATCGTTCCATTTCTGCTTCGGGCAATGACTGAACAACTCTCAGGTAGACTTGTTACTTCGTCTCCATGACTCATCCAAACTTCTATCTCACTAGGGATTCCACGAAGATGATTAGTGTCGACAGATATCGCAGTGAGGCCGTACTCGCCACGAATTCCGCGTGAGACAAACCCTCCCATTCGTTTTGCCAGCAGGTGCATTCCGTAGCATATTCCGAGGATAGGCACGGAGAGTTCATGTAGTTGTTCAGGGAAATCAGCAGAGCCTTCTTCATAGACGCTTTGCGGGCCGCCAGAAAGAACAACGCCTCTTATGCTGTTGTCGAATGTGAAGCAGTCCGGAGTTGTTACGGTGCAAAGAACACCGATTTCTCGTATTCGTCGAGCGAGAAGGAGCGTGTATTGAGATCCGTAGTCTAGAACAATAATCCTGTCCATTTTGCCTCCGAAAGAAAAAACCCCCAGGCGGGGTAGTATTAATGCACGCCGTAGAAAGAAGGTTATGGCCTTCTGTAGAAACTCCCGCGCCGATTCGCGGGATTATACGGGTAAATGGATTCTATCACCTCGGAAAACGCTAGGTACTAAGGATTAGTAAATAAAGAATCACCACCGGCCAAGAAGCCCCACACTCCAGGTTCTCTCGAAACTAATAGATTCGATCTTATTAGTGAGGTTAGTACCAATTCCGGATGTAATAAGCATGTCTCCAACCCTAACCTCGATTCCTCCTCCGACAAGAAAATCCATGTTTCCGAGAAGATCCGCGTTCATTGAGACTCCTGCTCGAGCCGAAAAAAGACTGTTGTATGTGTACTGTGTCGAAAGGCCCAAATACTTGATTTCCAATCCCTCTCTTGTTCCCAATTCAAGTCCTATCATGAAAGGGTCAGGAACAAATCGTATTCCTGCCAGAAGATCGATCGAATTTGCGGATGAACCGCTATTCCAAATAGAACTACTGAAGGCTACTACGTAGTCCAGGATCTCGTAAGCCTTTCCAGTAATACCACCCTTGATTGCGACACCGTAGTTTGTTGTTGTTGCGGTGGACATGTTTATTTGTAGATCTACGCCATAGGCAGTTAGGGGCCCAAGTTCGCCAGATATCATGTAGCTGAGCGACCTAATACTTGACGTTTTGCCAATATCCATATAGTACTGAAGCATTCCAGCCATTCCGTCATCGGAGTCCTCAAATAACTGAACATATAGCCCACGCTCATTCGATGAAGGGGAAGCGGTTGTGGTGAGTTCAACAAAGCTCGATGAAAATGCTGAATTGAGTACTCCATAGAGATCTGATGGACTTCCAAATCCCGAACTATACCCTTTTGCCAGTATGCCATTTCCTCCTGTTTGAAGCGAGAATGGATTCAATGCCGCAGTAACCACACCAAGAGATACGACCACTAAAATCAAGAGCTTCTTCATCTTATCACCCCATACGTTCTTCAGAAGTCTTTGGATTAACTGCTTGAATAAGGCCGGTTTCTAGGCAGTAGTTTTTGAATTCAGCCAGTCTATCTTCAAGTATAGCCTCTCGGATCTTCTTCACGAACTGCATAAGAAAGCTGATGTTATGGTAACTCAACAGAGTCTTTCCAAGTATCTCATCCCTCGTAAAAAGGTGATGAATGTACGCCTTACTGTATGTTGAACAGACTTTGCATTGACAAAATGGATCAACAGGAGATCTGTCCAACTTGTTTCTCGCCGATTTCAGGTTAACTCTTCCCCGAGATGTGAGAGCTGCCCCGTGCCTTCCTAGCCTTGTGGGGAGAACACTGTCGAACATGTCAACGCCGTTTTCGACAGCAACCATTATCAGTTCGGGTGTCCCGACTCCCATTAGATATCTAGGCCGATCCTCCGGTAGTAACTCGACAGAGCTTGAAAGCACCCTCTCGGTAGTCTCAAAATCCTCTCCGACGCTCAACCCGCCTAGTGCAAACCCGTCAAAATCCATGGCGGTTATTTGAGAAGCGCTTTCTTCTCTTAAGTCGTTGAAGAACCCTCCCTGAACCACACCGAAAAAGGACTGCTTACTGTTCCTTCTATGTGCGATCAAAAACCTCTTTGCCCAAGCCGTTGTTCTATTCACGGAATTCCTTATGTATTCCTTTGTTGCACTTGGTTCAGTACACTCATCAAAGGCCATTGCAATGTCCGATCCAACAGCTTCTTGTATCTCCATCGAAAGCTCTGGAGTAACGAAAAGACTCCTCCCATCAAGTGGTGAACGAAACTTAACTCCTTCATCGCTCACCATTTTGTCTTTTAGCGAGAAAACCTGGAACCCCCCGCTATCCGTTAGGATTGAATGACCCCAAGACATGAACTTGTGAAGTCCACCGAAATCTCGTAGAATATCGAGCCCCGGGCGCAAGAACAAATGAAAAGCGTTGCCAAGTATTATTCTTGCTTCGAGTTCTTGGAGCTGGTCTTGCCATATTCCCTTAACTGTTCCATTGGTCCCAACCGGCATAAACACTGGCGTATCAAACTCTCCGTGAGGAGTACTAATAATGCCGGTTCTTGCCTTTGATTCGGTGCTAGATGCTCTGATGCTCAGCTCAACCATTTCGCTTCCCGATTATCTCGATGATTTTCTCGTAGGAAGCGTTTATCTGTTTTTCCAACTGCTTCATTTCTTCATTTATCCACGAGCCATAATCAGGGTCTTTAAGAGATTTCATGTTTATCATTACGTTGGCTTTAGCTATTTTGTAAACCGCATGAAGAAGGTGAGCGGCACTCTCTGCGTCCGAAAGCACATTTGAGTTCCCCCACTTGGCAAGTCGTTCGACGTTGAAAATGATATTCTTGCAGCGTCTGGCGAGATCAAAAGGCACTTCTATTGCTGTTTTCAAAGCCTGCTGAACCTTCATTTCCCTGCTATTCTTTTCATCATCTGTGGCCTTTGACATCTTATAGGCTGACATCACCTGGTCGAACGCCTGGATATCGCGGTTCATCAGATCACATAGGTAGTTGCTTTCTGACTCAAAGACTTCTAAAGCGGACTCCATATGACCTTCGACATCTTCGTATCCCTTCTTGCCAATAGTCAAGTTCGCAACCATAGACCCTAATGACGCTGCGAGAGCAGCTACGACCGCACCTACTGCTCCGCCTCCTGGAGTTGCAGATTTCTCAGCAACTTTCTTCAAGAAGTCTTTAACTGGTAGTGTGCAGAAATCCATTTTAATAACCCCCCCGATTATCATTTGATTCTCCAGTCACTATCTTTATACCAGAACTTGTACCTATCCTGTTTGCGCCGGCGACTATCATTTTGAGAGCATCTTCTCTTGACTTGACACCTCCGGAGGCCTTTACTCTGCATTTGTCACCGACCACAAATTTCATAAGCGAAACATCTTCTATGGTTGCTCCACCTGAGGAAAAACCGGTAGAAGTCTTCACGAAAGCGGAACCTGCCTCTCTCGAAATAACGCAGCCAGCGATCTTCTCTTCTACGGTCAACAAACAAGTTTCCAAAATCACCTTAACAGGTTTTCCATGAGCCGATTCTACCACTTTAACTATGTCATCAAAAACGGTTTCGTACTCTCCAGCCTTTAGAAGGCCCACGTTGATCACCATGTCAAACTCGTCTGCCCCATTGTCAGAGGCCCATGAAGCTTCGAAAACTTTTGCTTCACTTGACATCTGTCCCAAAGGAAATCCCACAACAACCGTCTTTTTTACATCACTTTCTGCGAGCAACTTACTTGCCAAAGGAATGTATCCGCTATTCACACAGACACTCCAGAACTCATAACGCATAGCTTCTTCACAAAGCTTTTTTACCATTTCTGGTGTTGCGTCGGCCTTCAGAAGAGTATGGTCGATGAATCTCGAGACATTTAGTTTATCGGGCAGTTCTCTAACAACAGGAGAGTATTCTTCCTTGTATCTCCTTATTTCGTTCCTAACTGATTCTTCAATCATCGCATCACCTTTCCTTCTCTCACTCTTTTTGAAATCTCAAAGCTCCAAATCATTTGAAATTCCCTGCATAGCTCTTAAGGAAAGAGAGAGAAACTCCGAAAGAGAAATTCCAAATTCTGAACAACTTGCCATTTGCTCCCTGCTTGCGCCCTTAGCAAACGACTTCTCCTTGAATCTGTTCAAGAGGAATTCGACATCAGTATCGACAAGTTGGGTTCCTTTTCTGATAAGGACGGCAGCTACTATGAACCCTGTCACAGGGTCGGCTGCATAAATGGCTCTCTCAATAAGTGACTCCCTCTCCTTCTTATCACAGTGCGCTAGAATAGCATCTTTCACTTCGTTGGGAAGATCCTTTCCTTCAAGCATCTGCACGGTCTTGTTACCGTGTTCATTGAAATTATCCTTTGTGAATTCGTAGTCAAGATCATGGAGAAGCCCTGCCATGGCCCAAACATCTCTGTCCTGTTCCAGCTTTTCAGCCAGAGCTTTCATTACCGCCTCAGTAGCAAGTACGTGCTTAATTAGATTCTTTGAATGTATGTTGTCTCTTATAAGAAGCATTGCCTCTTCTCTCGAAATCATTATGCGCCACCTCCGCTGTGAAGACCTTTCCTGCTGCAAAACTATAGTATCTGCCGCTTCCTATTATAACGTGATCCAGCATCTTAATTCCGAGAGTTTCTCCAGCGTTTCTAATCCTAGAGGTAATGCCTTCGTCCTCTTTGCTGGGAGATGGATCACCGGAGGGGTGATTATGGACGAGGATTATTGCTGCGGCAGTTCTGCTGATGGCGGGTTTGTAGACCTCTCTGGGATGAAGAAGGGAAGAATCCAGAATTCCTATGCTCACAGTGTTGAGACCTCTGTAGTTCAGTTTGGTATCTAAAGAAATCACTCTTACTGTCTCCCTATCCATGAAGGCCATATCATGGCAAAGACAGTAGACACCCTCCGGTTCGTCAAGACGTACCCTTGTATTTTCTGACATTTCTCTGAAGATTCTCTGCCCTAGTTCAAGAGAGGCTTTCAGACACACGGCTTTTGCTGTGCCGAGCCCTTTGATATTCATGAGTTCAGATACCTCAGCAGAAAGAAGCGCAGTCAACGAACCATAGTAGTTGAGAAGCTCTTCACTCATCTCAAGTACACCTTTGCCTTTGCTCCCTGTTCTCAGCAGAATTGCTATTAGCTCACTATTGGTGAGAGAGCCGGCACCGTATTCTATCAGTTTCTCCCTTGGCATCAGTTGGGTGTCCATTTTATTCTACCCCCCGCGAATGAAGCTCCTGCCATAGCCTTCCAACTGGTAATCCCATCACATTGTAAAAGTCTCCTGTAATGCATTTTACGAAGAGTGCTCCGTAATCCTGTATTCCGTATGCGCCGGCTTTGTCCAGAGCGATGCCGCTTTCCGCATACTCTCGCAAAACTCTCTCAGGTACTTCTCTGAAAGTGACTTCGGTCTCTTCAATAAACTCGAAGGCGATTTTCTCGGAAACTACTGACAGTGATGTGTATACTGAGTGAGTTTTTCCTGTAAGGGACGAAAGCATCCTGAATGCCTCATCAACAGAACTTGGTTTTCCAAGTACAAATCCATCTAACACAACTACTGTATCTGCTCCCACAACTATTGAATTGGGACGTCTGAGATAGACGTTTTGGGCCTTTCTGTGAGATAGCTCCGAAAGCTCAGCTTCGGAGTATCTCTCAGAGAGATTCTCTTCAACTCCTTCGGGAGGGACGATCTCAAAGGGGATTCTTAGTAGCCGAAAGAGCTCCTTTCTTCTGGGAGAAGATGAACCTAATATCAGTCTTGCCAAAGAGTATCACCAATCCTTCGAATGACTTCAAATGCAATATAAGCATTGATTACTGCCGATATCGATCCAAGAAGTAACATATAAGGGTAAAGAAAAACGATCTCAAAGCTTTTCACAACTAACGTTGAAGCAACCAGCAATTGAGTGAAATTGTTGACAGAAGCACCGACAAGGCTGATTCCTATCAAGCCGAATTTCTCTGTTCTGCTAAGTAGCCACATAACTGAGGCCGATGTAGAAGCTCCCGAAATCCCCATCAAGAATCCAGGTGTTGCAAGTCTTCCTGTTAAGAGGCTGCCTATGAAGGTTTTCCCAATAGAAATGGCGAGAACGTCTTTGAATGGCATTCCTGAAAGAGCTAATATCAAGACAAGATTTGAGAAGCCCCATCTTCCGCCTGGAACTGGCAAAGGAAAAGGTATGAGGCTTTCTAGAAGATAAAGTACAGAACCTATCGCTATTAACATCGATAGTGTGGTTACTCTTCTTGCCTCCATTACTACTCCATCTTCGCGCCAGGTTACAAGCCCGCGCCAAAATTTTTCTGCGGACAAATTTGCCGGTTGCACAAGGGATTTCACCTAGACACTTTGAAAAAAAGCCTCACTGCGTTATCACATCGATGTCGCTTATGCCTGAAGGAATTCTTATGATTATCTTGTTTGGAACGCATACAATCGGTATATTCGGCTTGTCTATCGCGCCTTGTGAAACACATAGTTTTTCTGGGCAATCGGAATCCACAACTGAGATCCTTCCGCCTTCCACTTTGACTAGCATTCCAACATCAAGATAAACTCGTTGGTCTTCCTTAAGGTTCACCGTTCTTATCAGATTCCCTTCAAAATAGATCTCAGCTACATGAGCGGAGGTTCCCCTTGGGAACAAAAGAATCACAATCACTGCTAACAGTGACACAACAAGCGCGAAGTCGTATTTTGTGAATAACTTCATCGCTCCTGATATACTTCAAAACCCGGCGACTTAAAAGTACTCATATCTTCCATTACGAGAAGAACGAGTGCTCCAAATCTCGGCAAGAATGTTACTCCCGGCTCCATCCCAATCACAAAGGCGGCAGTTGCATATGCATCTGCAAGCATGGCACTTCTGCCAATAACGGTTGCGCTAATAACTCCGTTGCGGGATGGGTATCCAGTCTCTGGATCGAGAATGTGGTGGTAACGTACGTTGTCTTCCATAAAAAACCTTTCATAGTCCCCAGAAGTAGCAACTGCACCATCATATAGATAGATATACTCGATTACGTCTTGGACACTCTCCCCTCTCGGATCTCTCACACCGATTATCCACGGCCTGCTTCCGTACTTCGGACCAATTACCCCAATATCTCCGCCAGCATCAATGAAGCCAGTCGCTCCCTCGTCGAGCGCTTTGATCTTCGCAATAGCCATATCTACTGCGTATCCCTTTGCAATCGCTCCAAGATCCATCATTGCACCGTCCGACAGCGAGACATATCCTGTCTTCTCATCGAACGTGATCCTGGAGAATCCGGTGGAACGTAGAGCGGCTTCGATTTCATCTTCTGAAGGAATTCTTCTCAACGAAGACTCATCGTCAAAACCCCACAGTCTGGTTAGCGAATAAAGTGTAGGATCGAATGCACCGGATGTGTTTCTCGAGATCTCAAGAGCGGACTTAATAAGGAAACTTGTTTCTTTGTCGATGTCATGAAGCTCTCCACTTCTGTTTAGCTCGGCAATTATGCCGTTGGTTCGGCTACCGAATTTCTCGTCAATTCGCTTGATCTCGCTTAAGGCGGCTTCTGCCAGAGCAACAGGAGACATTTTCGAGGATGAAACTCTAATGGTAACATAAGTCCCAAGAAGGTATTCGGTTCTGTCGTAGTACTCAACAGGTTTCTGTCGAAAGAAAACGAAAATCAGCAGAACCATCGCAGAGATAAAAAGCAACGCATAGGCTACAGTTCGGCTTCTCAGGAGACTACAGGAATCTCTTCCTGGCACTTGTTGCACCTTCCTTTTTCATCTATCCCAACCACTGAGCTCCGCATACCTTTTCTCTCGATTAGCAGGTTCCCGCAGCGAGGACAAATAGTATCGGAGAGACCGGGAAGGTTCACATTTCCAACGTACACGTATCTCAAATATTCCTTCGCTACTTCTGCAAGTACTGTCAAGGATTCAAGCGGAGTAGGAGGTATTTCACTTTTGTAGCTAGGATGATATCTGTTTATATGGAGGGGAATGTCTTTCGAAAGCTCTGAAATCCATTTTGCCTCTTCTCTCATTTCTTCAGTGGAATCATTCTTACCAGGAATTATTAATGTTGTCAATTCCAAATGCGTTCCTACCTTTTTTGCCGTCTCTATTGATCTTAGAACATTTCTCTTCTCTGTGCCAATTTCATTAATGTAGAAGTCATCGTTCCAACCCTTTAAATCGATATTCATTGCTCTAACCGACTGTGAAAGGAGATCCATTGGCTCCTCTTCAATCACACCGTTTGTAACAAGTACACTGTAAATTCCTTCCTTTGCCGCCGCTCTCGAGGTGTCAAGAATGAACTCGAAAGAGACTATTGGTTCATTATACGTGAATGCGATGCCCCTAGACTCCCTTTCCAGGGCTATCTGAATCAGCTGCTGAGGCATCACACGCTTCACTGTTTTCGGTCTCTCTTTGGAGATTTCCCAGTTCTGACAGAAATTGCACTTAAGATTGCACCCCCACGAACCTACCGACAGTATTGTCTCTCCCGGATAGAAATGGTACAGAGGTTTCTTCTCGATTGGATCTATTGCTATCGAAGTAAGCTGACCGTAATTCAGCGAATACAGCATTCCGTCAACGTTCTTCCTTACACCACAGAAGCCAACCTGATTTGGCTTAATTACACAACGCATAGGACAGAGGAGACACTGAAGAGCGTCTTCTTCACCATATTCGTCAAAATACACGGCCGATTTCAAAACAACCACCTCTTATCGTTGTCAGTAATACCTTTCAACCGCGAA
The DNA here is from genome assembly GCF_002432955.1 of Mesotoga sp. UBA5825. NCBI lineage: Bacteria > Thermotogati > Thermotogota > Thermotogae > Kosmotogales > Kosmotogaceae > Mesotoga > Mesotoga sp. UBA5825. The sequence goes on from NZ_DJHG01000099.1 coordinate 74,882, forward strand.
CCTGAATATCCTGTAGTCCTCGGATTCCCTGATACCTGCTTTACGTAATGCTATTCTCAACTGCTGCTGAACAGTTTCGACGCCTTCCAGATCGGGTAGAAGGACACCCTTTCTGTTTCCGAGGGTGACAATAACCCCAAACTTCTTTGGATTTAGTTCTGCAACAGTTGTCTCCTCAGGTAGTCCCAGAATGTCCACCGATATATCCAGACATGGCAATTCGCCCACGCTAATTGGTGAGAACCGAGGATCTCTAGTCGATGCTGAAATCGCATTGTTTATTATCTCAAGAGCTACGTTTTCTTCGGTGGGATATATCGTTCCTATGCACCCTCTAAGCGAGCCGTCACGAGTATGGATTGATACGAAACATCCGGCCCTTCTGGCAGTCAATTCCTCAGAAACCCATTCGGGCACAGGAATTACCGAACGCTGCTGCAAATATTCCTCCAGCGCATATTTTGCAACTCTTACAGGCTCGGAATTTGGCAACTCTGTCCCTCAGTCGAAGAAGATCTGAGACAACTTGTAGTATTCAAAAGGCACAAGCTTCTTCGTGGCTATTCCATACTCAAGAGGTATAGAGATAATGTCATTGCCCCTAAGTGCAACCATTCTTCCAAAATCACCTTTCATAACAAGCTCCATTGCATGAACTCCATATCTAGTTCCGAGAATTCGGTCGAAAGCAGTTGGAGTACCTCCTCTCAGAAGATGTCCAAGAACTACTGATCTTGTGTCGTAACCGGTCCTCTCAGAAATGATGTTTGCCATATAATGGGCGATTCCTCCCAGTTTGATATGCCCGAAAGCATCGATCTTACTTTCATCGCCCACAACGTTCTCAAGTTCTGTTGGTTTGAACCCTTCGGCAACAGCAACAATCATATAACCATAGCGATCCATCCTGTTCTTCACATAGTCAAGGATTTCATCTATTGTCATCGGGTATTCGGGAATAAGTATAAGATGAGCCCCGGCAGCCATCCCTGCTTCTAGAGTAACCCATCCTGCTTCGCGCCCCATTAGCTCCACGATGATTATCCTTCCGTGAGACTTCGCGGTTGAATGCAGCCTGTCAATAGCATCTGCTCCAACATTAACAGCCGTCTGATACCCGAAAGTATAATCTGTATTTGCAACGTCGTTGTCAATTGTCTTTGGAACCCCAATCGTTTTGTATCCCATAGAGGAAAGCTTTGCGGCGACACTTAACGTATCGTCTCCACCGATGCCGATAATTGCGTCCAGTCCCAACTTCTTAATGTTTTCCTCCATCTTGGTTCTCATATCTTCCGACTTAAAGGGGTTTGTCCTGGATGTTCCGAGAATAGTACCGCCGAGGATGTGAATTCCTTCAACATCGTTATCGGTAAGCTTCATGCTTTCTCCGATGACCAGCCCTTTCCAACCGTGCATCAAGCCGATTATTTCCACGCTTTCTGGAGCAGATTTGACAATTCCTCTAATAACAGCATTCAACCCTGGGCAGTCCCCGCCGCCAGTCAGTATCCCAATTCGCATTACTAACCTCCTGTAAGTTCTAATAATGCTGACGCATAGACTGTATAATTATAACATGAAGTGACGCAATCTTGTCTGACGACAGAGAGGGAAGAGGCTTATGAAGCTAAGTTTGAAAACATTGAGAGAACATGTGACATCTCCGGAATACTCACCAACTACGTTGAGAGGTCTTGCTGCCAAGCTAGAGCTAAGCGATAATGAAAGCAGGGCATTGCTCAAGAAATATCTTCAGCAATTGGTTGATTCATCGGTAATCGTTAAGGATTCCAAGGGAAGATACATCTCTCCTGGTGAGAAAACGGTAGTAGGGACAGTAGAGTTTGCTAGAAGGAACATGGGAGCCTTTATAACTATTGAAGACGGAGAAGATATCTTCATACCGTCGGAGGATACCGGCTTCTCAATTCATGGAGACACTGTCTTCGTAGAGATAACCGGCAGATTCAGAGAGATAAGAAAAGGAAAGATAGTCAAAGTCATAAAACGGAATAAGGAAAAGGTAGTAGGTACCTTCAAGACAAGGGGAATGATGGCCTTCGTAGTACCTGATGACATCCGAATAAAGAGCGACTTCTACATTCCACCAGAAGGATTCAACGGAGCAAAACCAGACGACAAAGTTCTTGTGAGAATTACCAAATATCCGTCACCGGGGAGAAATCCAGAAGGAGTAGTAGAGCGAGTTCTCGGAGATGCGCTAAGTCCAGAGGTAGACCTCTTGACGGTCATATACAAGCAGGGTCTGCCGGAGCCCGGATATTTTCCCGAAGAAGTTAAGACTCAGGCCGCTAAGATGTCAAGGAAGATTAGCTCGAGAGAGATAAAAGAAAGAGAGGATCTCCGGAGTGAACTGGTATTCACAATCGATGGCGATGATGCGATGGACTTCGACGATGCGATTTCTCTCAAAAGGAATTCCGAAGGGAATTATATGTTGGGAATTCACATAGCCGATGTCTCATACTATGTTCGCGAAGGGACGCAGATCGATTCCGAAGCCTATTCAAGAGGAACGTCTGTGTATTTGCTTGATACGGTTATTCCGATGCTCCCATTTGAGTTGTCAAACGATATTTGTTCGCTGAGACCAGAAGAAGACAGGTTGACTCTTTCTCTTTTGATTGAAGTAGATCAGAGAGGACGGGTGGTTGCCTCCGAGATTAGGAATTCCGTGATCAATTCAAGGAGAAGACTTACTTACTCGGAGGTAAATGGATTTCTTAATGGAGAAGCCTCTGCCGAAACGATGGAAAAGCTTAGGCCTGTTGCCGAGTCTTTGAGATTATCACATGAGTTGGCTCAGAAAATCAGAGATCTCAGAAAGAAACGGGGCTCGGTCATGGACATTTCTTCGAGAGAAGTCAAGATCATTTTTGATGAAGAAGGCAGAGTAGCAGATATCCTGCCTCAAACCCGCGGGATTTCTGAGTGGATTATTGAAGAGTTTATGATACTGGCCAATGAGACAGTGGCCGAGATTTTCAACAGTAGAGGATTACCATTTGTTTACAGGATTCATGAAGAGCCTGATCCTGAGTCGATGATGCAATTGAAGAACTATCTCGAAGCTCTTGGCATGAAGGTAAAAATCCCTAGAAATGTTCATCCTAAAGCTCTTCAACAGATACTTGAGAAGACAAAGGATCATCCTCTCCACACTTCGATAGAGAGAGTTCTTGTAAGAGGTATGAAGCGAGCGGTATATTCCAGTAGGAATATCGGGCATTTTGGGCTGGCCTCAGAAGCATACACTCACTTCACTTCGCCTATAAGAAGATATCCAGATTTAATTGTGCACAGGCTCCTGAAGAAACTGGTGAATAACTCCGGGACAGACCTCATTGAGGAATCAAAGGATCTTGAAGAAGTTCTTCCCAAAATTGCTTCTTGGGCTTCTAAGAGAGAGAGAGTTGCGAATGAAGCTGAATGGGATTTGCTAGACATGAAAAAGGTCGAGTATATCGCTAACAGAATCGGTGACACCTTTGACGGCGTTATAACAGGTGTCACGAAGTTTGGGATTTTCGTAGAGCTTACGGAGAAGATGATATCAGGTCTAATCCATATTTCGACTCTAGATGATTATTACGATTTCATAGAAAACCAGAACATTCTAGTTGGAAGGAAGAGTAAGAGGATTTTCAGAATCGGTGATCAGTTGAGAGTTCAAGTTATAAGGGCAGACAAGACTACAATGGAGATAGATTTCAGCATAGCAAGAGAGAAGGAATCAAGAAACAACAAAAAGAAAACCGCATCATCAAACAAGTCCAGAACGAAGGAACACAACGGGAAGAAGAGAAAAAACTAGTACAGAGGCTCAAATCCTTGGGTGTTCCAGTATTCCTTCATAAGAGACTCATAGAGACTGAGAAGAGCCTGCTTGTGATTTTGTTCCCATTTTGAGAGCGTACTGAATAATCTCTTGATTTCGGCTTTCGAAGATTCCTCTGATTTTTGATTATAGAAGTCTTCGAAGTCTTTCTCTATAAGATAAGCTATTCTAAGCGCGGATAAGTCTCCAGCTAGGGAGTCAACAGAAATGCCTTTCAGCTCAAGAGCCTCCCTCGAAGAGAATGTGTCCCTATCTTCGATTTCTGTGAAAGAGATTTCATCTCCTCTAGAGACTCCTTCGAACATTGCGGCGATGAAAGATACGTGATCCATTTCCATTTCCGCCAGTTCAGCGAACAATTCCCTAACTTCCGGAACGTGAATTTCCCTGGCTCTTTCTCTATAGAACTTTGCACCCTCTCTCTCTCGGGCCAAAGCATACTTCAAAATAGCCAACTCTTCATTTCCCATATTGCGCCTCCTTAAGTTCTATTAAGACATTCACAAGTATTATCTCATTACTTTTCACTTCAACCAAGAGATGCTTGATGTTCAGAAAGTCACTCTTATAGTGATCAAACGTGGTATATTTTCTACAAAAGACTCAGAGAAGAGGTGCCACATGGAGATTATTCGCCTCAAGTATGGGGAAAATACTTTTGCAATAACCGAGACATTGCCGTTTTCAATTGCTATTCTTGATCAAATATACGACGGAGACATTTATCTTGCAATTGATGATTTGAAGGGTAGCAAGATAGAAGGAGATCTCATTTGCATAAAGAATCTAGCCAACTTGTTCGATGATATAATCGCACCTGAGAATTACGCGCCAATCGAGTTTGAGGAGTTCAAGGAATACCTCAGGGAGACCGACCTGACAATAAAATCATTTCCCAGGGGTACATTCTCTGGTTTTCAGGACAAGGTGCTAGCAATTGCAGATAGAGGCGATTACGAAAGCNNAAGCGCTCAGCAGTTTCTAGATATGCTTTTGGAAGCAAGTGTGGACAAAGCAACCGTTTGCGAGCTCAAAGGAACGATCTTTCTTGAATCTGGAAACGAAGATGAAGGCATCAACTGGCTGCAGCGAGCCTTGAAGATTGACCCCTCATTAGTTACAGCGTACTCTTTTCTAGGTCAAACCTTTTATAACAGAGGGGAGTTCAATGAGGCTGCGGCGTACTGGGAGAAGGAAATCGCTTCGTCGCCAGATCACCTCGTCACATATTTCATGCTCACCGATGCTTACATAAATGCGGGTCGCATGGAGGAAGCCTTGAACGTTCTCAAGAGCCTTTCTGAAAGAGATCCTGACAGCATTCTTACAAAAGTAGAAATGGCAGAGCTTTACGGTAAAATGGGCAATAGCGAAATGAGGAAGAAGATGGAAGAAGAAGTACTTAGCGCAAGACCAGTCTACATAAATGATATGGAGCCTTGGGCAAAGGTACAGTTCAAACACTCGAATTTCGACATAGTCGAAGAATCTGCGAAGAAGTTTCTGAATGATGACCCCGACAGGCCGGAACTTAAGATGCTTCTTGTGGTTACTTTCATGAAGAAAGGGAAGTGTTCTGAAGCAAAGCGCCTTCTTGAGGGCTTTGAAAGTGAACAGGTATGGTATTACTACGGAAAGAAGGAGCTTTTTGACGAATATCTTACTGAGGAAGAGAGAAGACGGTGTGGAATAATCTAGTTCTGAGAGTTCCTGCATTTTTCGTGTTTGGGCTCATATTTGGGAGCTTCTCCAATGCTCTGATATTCAGGATTCCTTCCAAAGAATACTCTATAGTAAGACCAAGAAGAAGTATCTGCCCTGGCTGCAAACATGAGCTCTCATGGAAAGACAATATTCCTTTGATCAGCTATATTCTATTGGGGGGAAGATGTAGGTACTGCGGTAAACCTATTTCTATAAGATACCCCATTGTTGAGCTTCTTACAGCATCCCTCTATGCGATAAATGCTTTGGTTTTCTCTCTTACGATGGCAACGGCCTTGTCTGTTTTGACCACGGGGCTGATTGTCTCTTCTTTCATTGATCTAGATCATTATATGATTCCTGATTTGGGAGTAATCATGGTAGGAATCGGTGCCTTCGCTTGGTCAACAATAGAAGGAAGGTTCCCTGAGAACATATTGCACGCTCTTCTTGTCACAGGTGCAATGGTTGCATTCTTTCTTATTGCAAATCACGTCAGGAAGGACAGTTTTGGCTTCGGAGATGTTGAGTTACTTGCTGCACTTTCGTTGGGAACGGGTATAATTGGATCTCTCTACACGATTATGATAGCTTCTTTCTCTGCTCTCATAGTCTATGCAGTTACAGCTGCAGCAAAAGGAAGGCGCTTTGATAGAAAGGCTCAACTTCCGTTTGGCCCATTTATTGCAATCGGAGGCTACTCTACGCTACTCTTTCTGGATTTTATCGAGGCGCTGTACAGAGTATGAGAATTGGGAAGTGGACTGCCAATTTGAAAGTTGCTGCTTCTGGATTTGCAGAGTTTCTGAAGAATGAGGGACTGAACTATTCCACGGGTACTCTTGGAGAGTACTTTGTGGAATTGAAGAATGGCAAGGGTTTCAAGCTTTACACTAACCGGTCAGGTAACATCCGTCTGATTATGCCCTCAAGTTTTCCGGAAGAACTAGCGGAGCGACTGCTGTTTCTTTGGGAAGAATACAATGGCAGAGTCTATGAAGGAACTCATGTCTTTGTTGACGGGAGCTTCAAGGATAACATTGCGGGATACGGAGTGGTAGTAGTTACTGAAGGTCGAATTGAAAAGAAGATGAAGGGGTGTGCCAAGAAGAACCCGGAAATGAGGAATGTAGTGGGAGAGATCGAAGCAGTAATAGAAGGATTGTCCTACTGCCTGAAAAGGAGCTACAAGAAGGCGACTATTCATTACGATTATGAAGGATTGAGAAGCTGGCTAACAGGAGAATGGGAAGCGAAAAACGATCTTACGAGAAGGTATTCAGAACTTGCCCGCGATATGTCGAATAGAATACTAATCGAATGGGAGAAGGTAAAGGCGCATACCGGAAACACATTCAACGAGATTGCGGATAAGCTTGCCAAGGAAGCAGTTGATGAGTGTGAATATGATCATCTCACTCGAAGGAAGTGAGTGGCATCTGCAAAGCTATTGAAAACTTCGTTCCAGAGAAGGTTTTTTCGATCTGCTAATACGAGTAGACCTTGAAGACTTGTATGACCTCTCTAGGAATGCGATGATTAGGTGAGCGTTTTTTCACTTGCGCTGATACCGATGACTGCGAATCGGGCTCGGTTATTCATATTTTTGTTGCTTTAAGTCTCCTCTCAACCCGTTGAGGCAAATGCAGACTCTTACTTTTGTTTCTATATGGAAGAGCAAAGAAACTATGAGAGGTCTGCGTTATGAAGAGCGCTTTTGATAACATTGAAGGTCAACTGAAGAGAATATTATACAAGTCAATCGAGGAGGAACGACTGTGAAAGTGTACATAAGTGCCGATATTGAAGGAACAGCTGGAATTGTTGACTGGGATGAAGCAAAAAAGGGTCACAAAGACTACGAATACTTCAGCAAGCAGATGACTGCTGAAGTGAGGGCGGCGGTACAAGGGGCGTTGAAGGCAGGAGCTTCGGAAATTGTTGTGAGAGATGCCCACGGAAGTGCGAGAAACATCGATCCTTCTGCTCTGCCTTCAGAGGTTCGGATTATTAGAGGATGGGCGAGAGATCCTTTGATGATGATGCAGGGCATAAACGAGGGTTTTGGAGCTGCTGTGTTTACTGGATATCATTCGCCTTCCGGGAGGGGTATGAACCCTCTTTCTCATACCATGTCTGGAGAAATATACTATCTGAAGATCAACGGTGAGTTGATGAGTGAATTCTTGATTAACGCAATGTCGGCTTCCTACTATGAAGTACCTGTAGTCTTCGTAAGTGGCGACGAAGGAGTCTCAAAGATTGCTGAAGAATCAGTGAAGGGTATAATTACGGTCCCGACAAACAGAGGAAGCGGTTCTTCGGTCGACTCCATTCATCCAGAAAAGGCACTAAAGCTGATTGAGGAAGGTGTATACAATGCAGTTAGGAAACAAGAAGCCGTTCCTCTGGAATTGCCGGCAGAATTTAACGTGGAGATAGCTTATATTGACCATAGAGTGGCTCACAAACTCTCTTTCTTCCCTGGGGTCAGCAAAAGAGATGACAGAACTCTAGCCTTCGAAGAAAAGAACTATTATGAGGTGCTTAGAAAGTTGCTGTTTTTACTGTAAGTGTTCTCTCTAGTACTACACAGGTTATGACGCGCTAGATTAGCGAATCGATAGACTAGGTCTTTTAAGCCGAACACTGTTCTCTAGTGGATAATCAGGAGGCAATTCGGTTTCCGGCCTGAAACCACATTTAGCGTATATAGACAATGCCTTTCTGTTTCTTCGAGACACATCAAGGACAACCTCAAACCCTGTTTTGTCAAGAGAATCAAGAATCACACGCCCATAACCCATACTTCGGAATTCTCTTTTGACGGAGATCATACCCAGATATTTCTGACAAGCACGAATGCTCATGCTCATAGCTTTCTGTAAGACTCGATACTCTTTGAATAGTCTTAATCCGAAAGGACCAAAAGGAAAATTCCTAAGCTCAGGTTTTTCAGAAACCAATTCATTCATTGTTTCTGGAGAGTAAAGAGCAAATATTGCAACTGGTTCCTCATTAATTGCACAAAGTGTTATGTGGCTGTGGTTTATCGGGCTATTCATTGAAGCAAGACACACAATCCCATCTATAGCTCTTTTCCCAAAAGCCTTTTCGAAGTGAGAGGGATCTGTGTCGTAAATGAGCGGAGCAATGAAATCCGCATCGCTCAGTTCACCCAATCTGAAATGCATCATCGTCTTCATAAGTGAATTCTATACTTCTAAAAGAAGTTCTTCAACTGTATGCTGGCATGGGATTGCATCCGATAAAATTGGTTTGAGCTGGGCGCTTAAGGAGGCTTATGAATAATAAAGAGAGGAAAGCAGATGAGAGTTTGATGATCGCAGAACGTCTGCTTGGCGGAGTCCCTGAACCTTCGGCAATTCTTTCCATCAAGGGTAAGATTGTCGTTAAAAACACAAGGTGGGAAGGGCTAGTTGCCGCTTACTACTGTGAAATGAGTTTCATAAGAAATGATGAATTCGATTTTCAAAGCTTTCTTTCTCTGCTGGATGGCCCGGCAACCAGCAGATTCAGAGCAGTTATGGACGGTCATGAAGCCTATGAGTACTTCTCGCTAGAAGATAAAGGCCATCGTGGAGGTTTTTCATTGACAATTAGCATCTCTTCTTTGGGTATATCGGAAGAGCTGTCTTACTTGATTTCCATTAGGGATGACAACGAATCCAGTTGTCTTATGAATGCGCTGAAAGATATGGCCTTTTCCGATCCACTCTCGGGATTTGGAAACGAGAGCTCCATGCATTCCTTCCTGACCGAAAGGATTTTTCTTTCGAAACAAGAAGGCTTCTCATTCCATGTGATCTGTATCTTCCTCTCTGGGATAAAAGAAATCACTGCGATGTTTGGAAAGAAGACGTCGGATGGGTTTTTGCACAGATTCAGCCGGAGGCTCGCCAAAGAATCATCTGAAGAAAGGCTCTTCAGAATTATGGAGGATGTTTTCATAATCGCAATGGATTCCAGTGAAAGGTACACTGTTTCTTCGATGGTGTCTTCACTTGTTTCAAGTCTTGAGAGACCTGTTTTCATAGGCGATACAGAGATATTGCCCTCGGTGTTGATAGGAGTCTGTCAGTTCCCAGCAGATGGAGAAAGCTCGGATTCCCTCTTGAGCAATTGCTTTTCAGCCGCGTTTATCGCAAAGAGGAAAAATCTGAAGTGGAGCTTCTATTGTTGATCAGTGGAGATAGAAAACAACCGCATCAAACTCTCCTTTATTGGAACCCACATCGCCATCATTGGAAGCCGAATAACCCGCTACAGCGAATCCATCGCCGCAACTCGCGATCGAAAGACCCACATCTTCCATGTCTCCGCCCAGGAAGCTTTGCCAAAGCAGTCTTCCATTGTTATCAAGCTGCAGAATCCAGAAATCGCTGTGGGTTAACCCGGTCTTTCTCAACGATGAACTCTCATGACTATTCGAACTGACATTCGACTCAGAGAAACCCACCGCCTGAACTCCTCCGGAAGGTGTCAAATAGAAATCCCTTATTACATCGTTGCCGTCACCACCGAATGTTTTTGCCCACAGGACTTCTCCTTCGGTTGAGAGCCTAACAACATAACCATCATAATCTGGACTCTGCCTGTGAGAGAAGGTCCCATTAGTGGAGTTAGTAGAGCCACTGATAAAGATGTCGCCAGAAAGGTCTACCTTCACAGAAGAAGGAGAAACCTCGGTTTCTTCTGCCAGCACGCGTGACCAAATCAGGTTTCCTTCTCTTGAAACCTTCAGGACAAGAGTTGATGAGAATTCTATAGTGATTCCATTAACTGTCAGTTTACTCCCTGAATTTCCCTCTGCGTCTCCGTCATCTGATGTGGTCTCTGCAACAATAACAATGTCACCGTTAGGATCAAGATCAAAAGCTACTGCCCTATCGAAAGAGCTGCCACCAAACGATTTCCGCCAAACCTCTTTTCCAAAGTTATCTAGCTTCAAGAGCACCACATCGCTTTTGATACCATCAAGTGAAGACTTAGTTCCCAAAAGAAAGTATCCATCTTCAGACTCTATCACCGAAGCAGCTTCACATAATGGTCCGTGGATCTGGAACCTCCAACTCTCATTGGCAAATCTGTCAAGTTTGATCGCAATTAGAGTAGATGATTCTCCGATTTTCATTCCCGATGATCCATGCACTCTACCTGAAACAAGAAACCCGCCGTCAGAAGTAGCGATTACATCACTGAACTCAGTCCAACCCAGATCGAATCTCTTCTGCCAGGCAAGGTACCCATTTCCATCTAGTCGCACAATCCACCCATCTCTTGAAGGGCTGCCGGGTGTTGCATTAGTTAGTGTGAAACTTTCCGATGATCCTGCTAGAATCAAACTTCCATCGGATAATGACCTCACCCTTGTGAAGATATCCCTTGATTCGCTACCCATAATCCTTTTCCACAATAAGCCTGGTATTGTCTTTGTTGAGAATGACCAGATAGGACTCTTTACTGAACCGCCCTTACCGTCATCTGCGATAACCTGCCAGAAATACCTCACCCCGTCTTCAAGAGGGGGTAGCGAATAGTGGTTCTCCGTTACGTTCTCGACCAGTTTTTCCAGCTCCGCACTCCCAAAAAACAGATCGTACGACAGAGGGTCGCCGTCCGGGTCAGCACATTTCCACGAAAGAACGAGATCACTGAAAAAGTCTTCGATTCCATCTTCAGGAAAAGGAGAAAAAGGCTCTAGAGGCCATTGGTTTTTGTCCAAAATGATTATGCTGAAGGTTTCACAGTGCCACTGTTTCAACTCATCTATCGCTTTAATGGTTACTCTATGCGCTGAAGGGGCTTCGGTAAATGTAGCAGTGAAACTGTATTTGTAATCCTTTATGAAACCTACTCCACTCACCAACTCGTATTTCACATTGCCGGACTCTGAAATAGTGACCTCTCTCAAGTCGATTTCGAGGGTTTCGCCTTCAAGAAGCTTCTTGTTATCTATTCTTAGTAATGGTGGTTGAAGCGAGTTCTCTATTAAGACTTCAATCGGAATGACTGCCGTTAAGGTATCCGATTGAACAACGATTTCAACATTATCTTTGGGGAGGTTGAGTTGCCTTGAATCAATCAAAAGCAAATCGTCAACAATTTTACCGTTTCCGCCAACCACCGAAAAAGAGAGGCTTTTTCCGTTACTTTTCACGAGATCTGTAAGTGAAAGCGAAAGCTGTTCTCCGAACTTGATCCTGATTGCTTCAGTCTGAAGCAACTCGAAATCTTGTGTCTGTCGTCTCAGCAGCCCGAGACCAAGAACGGCTGCCAGGGCAGCAGAGCTTACCAAAATTATGAAAAGCATCCTTTTCATGTCAAAGTCTTACCTTACGTCTCTTCTTCTTTGAGGAGTGTGTAATCTTGAGAAGGAAACCCATGGTTATTGCCAAAATTGGGATTAACCAAGCCCAGGATGTAATCGAAGCTTTCTTATCCTTAGGAGGAGCCATAAGCGTGAAAATCTCTTGAGTAGAGTTCCCTTCAACGTCATTAACAGTAACAATGTATTCTCCGTATCCATTTACAATAATATGCATTTCCCTTTCTCTTTCGTTTACCGGGTAAGCCTTTCCAGAAACGACAACCTCTTTCACATTTACGTCATCTCTGACCGTGAAAGTCAGTATTCTTTCATTGTCGGAAGCGGCAAACTGGACTGGATCGCCGTAAATATCAGGATACCCTGTTGAAACTGGATTCACAGAGAGGTACATCTTCTCTAGCCATCCGAAACCTGTAACAAAGTAGCAACTCTCGCCTTCTTCAGTTGCCTGCACCTCTTGGCCCTGTCTGAGGCTCTCATGATCCTCGGAAACCCAGAATCTTCTCGCTTCTGCTTCAATAGCAAAGATTGCGGCACTCTTGTTCCCTTCACAGTCAAAAGCATAAACAGTATAAACACCCGTTCCTTGAACTTCAGTCTTTATTTCTTCTGAAGCAGAATTGACTTCGAGTGTTGAGACTGTGAGATCTGGTGAGACGATTTCGACGGTAGTTACGGTAGCGTTATCCGAAACGGAAAACTCAAGATACTTGGTTTCCCCTAGCGAGACTCTCTGCACTCCTTCACCTTCTATTAGGGGAGGTTCAACGTCCGGAGCAGATCTGGAGAATGAGTCCTTGTCTAGCCACTCGCCGTTCACTAGGAAGGCTGTCTCTCTTGAATCATCTATGATAACCCTGTCACCCCTTTGATAAACTCCGATATCTTTGACAACGTACATTACTACCTCTTCAAAGCGCACCGTAAGAGTTCTTTCGTCATAGAGCCCCGAACTATCGTATGCTCTTATAATATAGTCACCGGCGCCATCTGGCTCAAAGACAACTTCCCTGTCCGCTCCAATTACGACTTGCTCTCCATTTACTGTCACTTGCGTCACGGATTGAGAGACAGAAAAACCGACAAAGGCTTCCTCTATGGTGATGTTCTGAATCGAAGGGCCGTAAATCTTTGGCAATTTGTCAAGTTGGAGAAGAAGCGAGTTGATCTCCTTTGCTACTTCCGATGGTTTTGCTCCTTCATTTGTGCTTACTCGATCAAGTGCCTTTGAAGAAGAAACCCAATTTCCAAGAGCATTGTAAGAGAAATACTCTCCGTCTCCAAAGCCTATAAGAGTCCCTATTGCTGAGCCTTTTTCGACATCCCATATCTTAATAGTCCCGTCTGTGGAAGAAGAATATAGGGCATATCCATCACTCGACAGAACAATCTCCGTTACGTCCCAGTTATGACCCGTAATCATATTTACCAGGCTGAGTGACGGAAGAGAAAGAAGTTTTATCGTTCTGTCACAAGAAGCCGTGTAGACCACAGCATCTTCGACTAGTATCTTGGTAACTCGCGCGTTGTGGGCTCTTGAAGTCTTAAGTGGAGACCACGTTTTTACATCGTAGGATTTCAAGTGACCGGCTTCGGAGCCCAGAATTAGAATCGTCCTCTCCCGATCCATGGAGACAGCAGTGAGAGATCCAACCTCGGCTCTGATAACCTTTACTTGTTGACCTGTTGAAGTATCCCAGATTCTTAGGGTCCCATCCTCTGAAGCGGAGTAAAGACGATTCTGTTCGGGCCAATCGACTATCGAGTGCACCGGTCCAGAGTGGCCCCTTAGAGTCCTTATGAAAGAGAGAGAAGAAAGCGACCAAACTTTCACCGTTGCATCAGAACTGCATGAATATAGTGTTTTACTATCATCTGTTACTATCAAGTCATTCACAGCACTTGTATGACTGCTAAGGACTTTGATCTTATTCCCAGTCTTGAGATCCCATACGATGATCATCCCATCATCATAACCGGAAATTCCCATCTTTCCGTCAGGTGAAACGGCTACTGAAGTAACCCAAGCGCTGTTCAGTAAGAGGTTGTTTAAGAGCCTTCCATCTAGAAGACTCCAAACTTTGACAGTATTATCGATATAACCCGAAACCAACTTCTCTCCGTCGGAACTGACAGCAACTGAAGTAACGCTGAATGCCTTGCCATCAGGCAAGTACTCTATACCAATCGAAATGAGAGAACAAAGCAAAATAACAAAGAGTGTAACTTTTCTCAAATCTATCACCCTGTCTGGAGTTCTCAAACAATTCTACCATTCATGACCGATAAGAAACAGCTTGGACTATTCTTCAAGAAATCTCTGAATCTCTAATCGATGGCCGTCCGGATCGCTTGTGAAGAAGTGATAGATATTGAACT
>NZ_DJHG01000099.1:89238-100319 GCF_002432955.1 Mesotoga sp. UBA5825
CTTCTCTGGAACGATCATGAAGATGATTGCAGAACCCGAGCATGCCGCCTCCCGGGGTCGAAAAGATCAAGCATTTCCCCTGATCTTTAAACAAGTCCAGACCGATTAGGTCTTTATAGAATGTTCTCGCAGAGCCGAGATTACTTGTTCCAAAGAAGACTATGGAGTTTATCACCTTCAAGAGCTATCCCTCCCTTTTAAAGTAAAGGCCCGATCTTTGATCGGACCCTTCCGGTTGATCTTACATACATTATCGGGTGCTATGAGGAGAAGTCGCACTTAAAAGGGTGTTGGTGTGCTTTGCTCTGGCGTTGCCGTCTTTCACGTAACAGAACAATCTTTCATCTCGGCTTTTCAACTTTGAGACCTTTCGATGAGACAAGTAGTTCAGGAAATATGTATATTTTCAGTTGCGGAATAGTTGCAAATGCTTTACCGGCATCGATTTCTCAGTCAAGCGGTTAGCCTTTCAAGAGTCGCAATCACTTTCAAAAAGCAAATAAAAATAGAGAAAGAAGCGATCTTTGGTACAACGAAAGAAGGCTCATTCTTTGCTTCTGACTCAACTACACTAAATTTGGTGCTGAAACAAATCGCAAGCACAGTCGAGTTGATCGTCTTCGGAAGTAACTTACTGTGGTGGAAGCAAACCGCGCCTCAAAACCTCCTTATTTGAGGGAAGAACCCAGTAGTCTCCCGTGGCCTGTGGCATAGGTTATCGATCTAGTGTGTCCGCTGCAGTCACCGATGAACTTCAAATTGCTGTATCTGCCGTTGTCAATCTTATTTGAGTAGAACTTGACCTCAACAGCATACATTAGATTGTCAGGATAAGAGATACCGGGAATAACCTCGCTCAGTTTCTCAATAAACTCAGTGATGGAAACGGAAATTCTCCTTGGCAAGACTAGGTTGATGTCGCCAAGAATGAAATCTCTTTCGGGCAATGTAGGCTTGACTCTTCCCAGCCTCTTGGTTCTCTTGCTTTGGATGAAGTCTTCATAAGTCTGCGAAATGACTTTCCTACCTCCGGCAAGAATGTTGCTTAGCCTACTTATATATGAGCCATAACCAATCGGATCGTGAAAAGGTTCCGTGAACCGTGTTGTACATAGAATGGCGAAGTTCGTGTTTTCGGAGCTTCCATCAGAATTTGAATGACCGTTAACCGTTACGAAGTCCTCGTAATTCTCTAGCACAACCTTTCCCGAGGGGTTGTTACAGAAGGTTCTTACAGTGTAGCCTGTTTTGGTCTTCAATCTGACTTTGAACTCGTACATTTCGTTGTTGATCTCTTCCACTACATGATCAGGCAGCTCGAATCTCACTCCAATATCCACAGTATTACTGGACGCAACGATCTCAGGATATCGAGCGGTAACTTTTTTTATCAGAGCATGACCACTCCTTCCTACTGCAATAACCACGTAATCAAACTCGGCCTCAAATCTCTCTCCTTGAAGAATTATCTTGGAGTCTTCGATATTTATTTCGTCGACTCTGGAGTCAAAATGGAAGTGAATGTTCTTTCTATTCGAAAACTCATCGAAGATCCTTGTCAATACTGAACCGAGTTTATCCGTACCTATGTGCCAGAATTTCGAGTTAACGGGCTCAAAGCCTTTCTCATAGAAGAGATTAAAGAAACGCGACTTTCTATCAAAAGAGATACCGGTCTTGACTTGGAGGCTGTCGTCTGAGTCCAATTTCCCCAAATAGTAATCAACTACTTCTTTTTGAACAGAAACAGGTATTTCCATGTCGCCGCCCATGGTATCGGAAACGAAAATCTTACCGTCGGACCTGATACCGCTTATGCTTGAACCGAAAATGTCTTTGGAACGTTCCAGGATATGAATCTCATGGTTTTCACCCAATATCTCGCTTATGAACCCTATTGATGCCGCACCAAATCCAACTACTCCGATTTTCATGAAATGAGTCCCTGAAAGGACATTTCACCTCCCGGTAATTGTATTATTCCCAGCTAAACTTATACTCATATAGCCCCAATTCATCACGAAGCTGTACTAGCTGCTTTCTTAGAACCGCATTCAAAGGGGCCCCTTTATCTTTTCTCGATTGCCATGCAATGTATTCCTTTTCTCCGGCAGTATAGATTCGTTCTTGATTGGGAGC
This sequence comes from Mesotoga sp. UBA5825, assembly GCF_002432955.1. Classification (NCBI taxonomy): domain Bacteria; kingdom Thermotogati; phylum Thermotogota; class Thermotogae; order Kosmotogales; family Kosmotogaceae; genus Mesotoga; species Mesotoga sp. UBA5825. Next base: position 91,378 of record NZ_DJHG01000099.1, read on the forward strand.
CTTCCTTGATGCCCTTAGCTCTCTAAGAATATCGCCTGCCGTCTTCTTGAACTCTGCTATTGGACTGAATGGTTCGATGTTGATCGCAATGAAGAAGTGACCGATTGGGATGGGTTGCTTTTCCTGAGCTGGTCCAAATCCTGATAACATCTTCAAGAAACTGCCCGCTTGCAGTGCCGCAGATAAAATCTCAACGACAGTTGCGTAGCCATATCCCTTGTATCCTCCTGTCTCCTCACCTATTCCTCCTAGAGGGGTTAAGGCTGCCTTTCCCTTTGTCAGGTCAATAAGGATTTCCTGAGTGTCCGTCCTCGGTTTGCCGTCGAAACCAATAACCCACCCTTCAGGAATCTCCTTTCCTGCACGCGCATAGACCTCTATCTTTCCCCTTTGAGCCACAGACGTTGCACAATCAAGGACGAAAGGAAACTCTTCGTCTGTGGGTATTCCGAAGGTCAGCGGATTGGTTCCCAGCATGTTTTCTACCCCGAAGGTTGGAGCAATTGACGGACGAGCATTTGTGCCGGTTATTCCAATCATGCCCTCACTGATTGCCATCATTGGATAATAGCCGGCTATCCCGTAGTGCGTTGAATTACGCGCTGCAACCATGCCCATTCCATAAGCTTTTGCCTTTTCGATAGCAAGCTTCATGGATCGATAAGCAACCACATGCCCCATTCCATTGTGTCCATCTACTACAGCCGTAGTGGGACTTTCTCTAACGATCTCGAAGTCTGTTACTGGATTCTGAACTCCATCCCTGATTCGATCGACATATATAGGCTTCAATCTACCTACGCCGTGTGAATCGATACCTCTCTTGTCCGATGCAATAAGAACATTAGCACAGATTCCGGCATCTTCATCCGGAACTCCAACGCCAACAAAGACATCTTTCATAAAGGTTTCAAGAGTATCAAAGTCGACCCAGATAACATCATCATATATGTTTCCCACAAAATCGCCTCCTTGTCTTTCTTCTCAGTTAATTATACATTCTGGCAAAACTATGTACAGTTTCGGTCATTAAGAGATTTCTCACATCATCTGAAGGTCTTGTTCTATTTCGATTTTCTTCTCATGCAAAGCCGGCTTTTGATACATATCGAGTGATGCATAGCTCCGGTTGTACTCAGTTAATTCAATAAATTCGTCAAGGATTCTACTCTTCTCCTTCTTTCCAGCCTTCCTGTACTTCTCTGAGTATTTCTCAATCAATCCAGTCATGTCTATTCTCTTCATCTTCGCCCCTACCTCTTTCAACTTGGCATTCGCGAAGATTATCCCCTTCATCCTTACCTTTCGAGTAGTTTCATTTTTGATGCAACGTTACCCTTTTCAAGTAGATTATTTGTGATGCATATCGCGTGGCCAATATCGGCGATCCATATGATAGAATAACCTTTGGAAGATTTTACTTGGAGAGTGACTTTTATGTCGGAAGCATTGTTTGAACGAGTAGAAGCTCTGTTCACTAGCCGATACAAGAGTCATTGTCACCGCTTATGTATCACGGTGTTTATCTCTTATGCGCTTTGTGCAATCGAGATGGTAATAATCAAGATTGCAGATGATATAAGATCAAAGAAAAAAACCTCACGTGAATTCGTGAGGTCTTTTCTTTGATTGCGACACTACTTTAAATACGGAGGAGGGATCTTGTGAGCAATGAGAAGTCGGCTTACCAGGAGGTAAAAGAACAGGAAGACAGGAGCAAGAATTTGGGTAAAGGAGGTCTTCTGGTACTGGGACTGCAGCATGCATTCACGATGTTTGGGGCAACGGTACTTGTTCCATATCTGACCGGCGTTCCAGTGAATGTTGCGTTGTTTACTGCAGGCATTGGTACACTCCTTTTTCATCTACTAACAAAATGGAAAGTGCCAGTCTTCCTTGGATCGAGCTTCGCTTACATTGCCCCAATCAATGCCGTGATACTCTATCATGCTAACGCCCCTGAAGCTTTCGGATCTGTACCAGAGGCGATTTCCGCAGGGTTCGCTATCACACCCGATATGATAGCCTACGCAACGGGCGGAATCATGATCGCAGGGTTTGTTCAAGTTGCAATTGCTATCCTGATTAAGGTTCTCGGGATTAGCAAATTCGAGAAGATCTTCCCACCAGCTGTTGCCGGAACACTAATCGCTGTGATCGGTTTGAACCTAGCACCCACAGCAATAAGCATGGCAAGTTCAAATTGGTGGATAGCGATAGTATCTTTGGGAACGGCAGTAATTGTAAGACTATATGTTAAGGGTTTTACAAGACTCATTCCAGTTATGTGCGGTATAATCGTAGGCTATATCGTTGCTGCAATTACCGGCAACGTCTCTTTCGATGCGGTTAACCAGGCTAGCTGGATAGGAATACCTTCCTTTGTACTTCCTAAGTTTTCGGTCTACTCTTTGACCGTTCTCGTCCCTGTGGCCCTTGCCCCAACGATCGAGCACTTCGGGGATATATTTGCAGTGTCTTCAATAGTTGGAAAGAAATTCTATGATGACCCCGGTATACACAGAACTCTGGCCGGAGACGGAATCGCGACAGCTGTAGCTGGGTTTTTTGGAGGTCCAGCAAACACAACTTACAGTGAAAACACAGGCGTTTTGGCGATCACAAAGGTCTTTAACCCCACGGTAATGAGGATCGCCGCTGTATTTGCGATTATACTTTCATTTGTACCAAAAGTGGGAGCGGTCATTCAGTCGATTCCTACAGCCGTGATGGGTGGCATTGAGATCTTGCTCTTTGGAATGATTGCTGCTGTAGGGATGAAGACACTGATAGAGAACCGAGTGAAGGTAGACGGCAAGAACCTGATTATCATCTCAGTAATGCTTGTGGTGGGTATCGGTGGTGCTGCCATAGGAATTGGGCCTGTCAGGTTCGAGGGAATAGGTCTGGCCGCGCTTGCCGGCCTTATCCTGAACGGGATATTCGTGGCAACTAAAGCTCCCGAAGAATAGATTTCAGAACTTTCATAGAACAAGAGGTGCCCTGGGTGGCACCTCTTTTGGTATACTATTTCGACGGGGGTGGTATCTGTGTTAATGGGTCGTCTGGTATATCTTAGAGAGTATAGAAAATCTGATGTTGAGACTGCTCACAAGTATATCAATGACTACGAAGTGAAAAGGATGCTCGTGCCGGGGATTCCGTTTCCGCTAAGACTTGAGGAGGAAGAGAAGTGGTACGATTCTCAGAGCGCATTCAAGGATATCTACAACTTCGCCATTGCAAGGATCGAGGACGATGAGTACTTAGGAGGCTGCGGAATAAACGAGGTCAACTGGAAGAACAGCGTGGCAGCCGTCGGTATCTTTTTGGGAAAGCAGTTCTGGAATGCAGGTTATGGAACCGATGCAATGAGAGTGCTTCTGGCATTTGTGTTTGACCAAATGAATATAAACAAGGCGAAACTCAACGTATATTCGTTCAACAAACGTGCAATCAAGTCATATACGAAGTGCGGCTTTCAGATAGAGGGAACGTTGAGGCAGGAGATTTTCAGAGACGGAGCATTCCACGATGAAATCGTCATGGGGATTCTTAGGTCGGAGCTTATTAGGGAATACTAGACCTCATTATAGTACTCGATGAATTCTACATCAAGCGAGAATCTTTCTTTTATTAGTTGCCCGAGGTTCATTACACCAAACCGCTCGCTGGCGTAATGGCCCACGCAAAAGTAATTGATACCCATCTCTCTAGAGAGTTCCCTGGTAGGTTCTCGTACTTCGCCTGATATAAACGTGTCAGCGATGCCCTCAAGTTTGTCAAGCATTGACGAGGAGCCACCAGATATTACACATACTTTCTGAACGATTTCAGAGTTCTTGTGAAGGAATATCTTCTGATTAGGAAAAAGCTGAGAAAGAGAGAATGTGAACTCGGACACAGTAGTTTCTATAGGAGTTCTGCCTATTAAGCCTACGTCAAATTTCTCGAGGCTCTCAAGACCTAGCTTCTGAGCAATCGCGTAGTTGTTTCCATATGGTATATTTGCGTCCAATGGCAGGTGGTAACCAAGAAGCGTGACACCATTTAACAATACGCTTTCGACTCTTCTTTTCAGGTGGCCTGTGAGTCTGAAGAAGGTCTTTCCGAAGATTCCATGGTGTACTAGTATTGCATCGGCACTTGAGTTTAGGGCCTTTTCTACGAAGGCGTTGCTGAAGGAGACCCCTGTAACGAGTTTCTTTATATCTCTATCTCCTTCGATTTGAATACCATTGTGGCAATAGTCATCGAACTTCTCCGGTTCAAGAACAGAATTCAAAAAGCCTTCAAGCTCTAATGGTCTCACGTTTGCCTCCTTTGCTTAGAAAAGTCCTCCACATGGATATCCTCGATCATTATTCTATCATGTGCCATCGAGTAAGATATAAACTGAAAAAAGAGGGATGTAACGCACCACTTTAATCCAAATCTCTAAACATTCAACTATATTCTCAATCATCGATTCATGCCAGTAATTGTTTTGTGCTAGATTCATAAGATTGTGTTTGATATTCTATTCCTTAATGCACTTCCAAACCAAGGAGGTACGTGCTAAACTTCATAGTACGGATTCCTTACTGTGGAGGCGGAAATGGCTTATAGTCTTCTTAAGTCGTATCTTGATGCTGGCGAAGCTAAAGAAATAAGAAGATCGCTTCTAGTAATGGCTCTTCCCGCAATTGGCGAAAATGCACTTCAGATGCTGCTCGGAATTTCGGATACAGCATTTCTCGGTCACTACGACTGGAGAGTTATGACTGCGGTGGGTACAGCTAACCAAGTAGTGTTTATTTTTCAAGCAGTACTGGTCGCGATATCCACTGGTTCGATGGTTCTGATCTCAAACAGCTATGGTGCCAGAAATCAGCACAGAGTGAATCTTATCGCCTGGCATGCTATTTATCTAAGCATAGTTGTCGGTTTGATTCTCTCAGTCGGTTCTCTATTCTCCGGGAATCTGCTCTCGCTGCTGTTCCCTTCAAGCGACGCATTTATGCAGATGAACGGTGCAAAGTATCTTCAAACAATAATGGTCGGTTTTCCGGCAATGAGCATAATGGTTGTTCTCGGTGCTGCACTAAGAGGTGCAGGTGACACCAGGTCTCCTTTGATAGCAGCTGCGATTGCAAATGGGCTGAATGTCTTTCTAGATTACTCAATGATCTTCGGGAAGTTCGGTTTTCCTGAGATGGGTGCTTTTGGAGCAGCACTCGCGACTGTATTATCAAGAGTTGTAGGTTCGGTAATCATAATTGTACTTCTATTCAGAAACCGGGGAATATCTATGACCAGGAGACCACAGAGGCTTTCCAGATGGATGCTAAGGGAGGTATTTGTTCTAGGACTCCCTGCTTCAATAGAGAACTTCGGTTTCTCGCTGGGGGTTCTGGTCTTCGCTAACATTCTTTTCATAGCCAGTCCACAGGCCTACGCAGCTCACAGAATAGGAATTCAAGTAGAGTCTCTCTCTTTCATGCCGGCATGGGGGATGGGAGTAGCGATAACTGCACTAGTAGGTATCTATAACGGAAGCAGGCAACGAAGGCTGTCAATAGGGGTAGTCAGGCAAGGTTGGTTCATTGCACTCACAATTTCTTCGATAATTGGAATAGCTATAACTCTATTCCCTGATCTTTTCATATCAATCTTCACGAATGAAACATCGCTCATCGAAGAGGCAAGACTTCCTGTGAGAATCATCGGTTTGTTCCAGGTTGTAATGGGAACTGATTATGCCGTAACCGGAGCGCTTAGAGGTATGGGAGACACTTCGTTCCCGATGAAATCGTCGCTAGTGGCAATGTGGTTAATCAGACTTCCACTTGGTTATGTGCTTGTCAGGCACTTTGGTATGGGCCTCTTCGGAGCCTGGATAGGGATGATGGCAGACATGGTCCTAAGAACTACGCTTAAGTTCGTCAGATTCTATTCTGGAAAATGGGAGATGAAAGCAGATTCCATTCAGGCAAGGTCCGGCTAAAGCTCGTTACTAGTATTCCTTTGCATCACAATCAGCCAGTGCAAATAACAATCAAGATTACTAGCACACAGGAGTTTCCGGAGCGAGAGAATCACTTTGCTCTTCTGAGGCGCTTTTGGTAATATTGTCTTATGCTCGGCGTCCTTTTTGCTACCGACCAGACTATGCTTTAAAGGAGGAGTTCCCTTGAGGATTGTGGAGATCAGTGAGGCAGTTTCAACTGTTAGTGAAGATTCTTCCGTGATGGTAGGAGGATTCTTGGGATGCGGGTCCCCCGACAATCTTATTAATGAGATCATTACCAAGAAAATCAGCGGGTTGACGGTGATTGCAAATGACACCGCTTTTCCCGATAAGGGTATAGGTAAGCTTATTGTGAACAAGTGCGCATGTAAAGTGATTGTATCTCATATCGGCACTAATCCAGAAACACAACGTCAAATGATGGAGGGTGAGCTTAAAGTGGAACTGATTCCTCAAGGGACTCTGGCTGAGAGAATAAGAGCAGGAGGAGTAGGGCTTGGAGGAATTCTAACTCCAACAGGCGTTGGTACTGTCATTCAAGAAGGGAAGAGAGTGGTTGCTGTAGAGGGAAGGGAGTATCTTCTTGAGTTGCCGCTTAGAGCTGATTACGCACTAGTGAAGGCAAAGAAGGCCGATTACTATGGCAATCTCGTCTTTTCTTTAACCGCAAGAAACTTCAACCCGCTAATTGTTCTAGCGTGTGACACAGTAATCGCAGAAGTGGAAGAGATAGTACCTGTTGGTGCGCTAACGCCTGATGAAATACATATTCCGGGAGTTCTGGTTGACTATATTGTAGTCGGGAGGGCAGCTCAATGATAGATGCAAGAGAGATAATCGCGAGAAGGATTGGAATGGAGCTGCGTGATGGGGATCTGGTAAACCTAGGAATCGGTATCCCAACTCTAGTATCGAACTTCATTCCGGATGGTATTAGAGTCTATTTTCAGTCAGAGAACGGAATAATTGGAATGGGGCCCGTTCCGGAAGCTGGTATGGCGAACAGAGATCTAACAAATGCGGGAGGCCAGTTTATAACGGCTTTACCGGGTTCAGCTACCTTTGACAGTGCGATGTCTTTTTCGATTATTAGAGGAGGGCATCTTGACATTACGGTACTTGGAGGGCTGCAGGTCGATGAACGCGGAATTCTTGCCAACTGGATGGTTCCCGGGAAGATGGTTCCCGGAATGGGTGGTGCAATGGATCTGGTAACCGGAGCTAAGCGAGTTATAGTTGCAATGACACATACATCTAAGGGACTGCCGAAGATTGTCAAAGAGTGTACTCTTCCTGTTACTTCGAACAGGCCAGTCGATTTAGTAGTTACGGAACTAGCAGTAATTCAGCCTACAAGACGTGGTCTTCTTCTGCGAGAGAAGTCAAATGAAGTAAGTGTAGACGAGATTCTGGAGATGACTGAAGCTAGTCTAATTGTCAGTGACGATCTCAAGACCATGTTTGGTTAGGTGACATATTCTGCTGAAGGAGCGTCACATTGATCTGAATTCTGTCAAGATGAAGACATAGTCTCGGTGTTCGCTCTCCGAATACCGGGTGTTTTTCTTATGATTCTTTTATTATAATTCTTTTGTGAACTGGTTGTATCGGTTTTTGAGACGAAGACACCGAGTGTTCATGATCTCTTCTTTAGAATACCGATAAACAATTCTGGAATGAGCTTCAAAAGGAGAACTTTTCTCTAACCCATAAACTGACGGCGTCTTGGCCGGTAACTTTTTGCTATATAAAATTTATGATTTGGATTACGTACTAGATTAGCAGAGAAATCGGCTCTATCAACGCGATAAATTTCAATACTTGTTCTAGAATGCTTCTCATGACTAATTCGGAGACCACGAGGTTTAAGGAGACTTGTGGTAGACTCTCCTGGTAAACCGCCATATATAAGGGATGTGAGTCTCTGCAGTCCTTTAATGCGTTTTCCAGAAATTCGATTGCTCATTTATTCTATTTTTCCAGGAGGTACGAAAATGAAGAAAGCACTGTTGGTACTCGTTGCTATTTCTATTCTGTCAACAACATCTCTATTTGCATTGATCAGTGGAGACGACCCTGTTAAGGGCGAATTGCCTTTCCTTCTTACTAACGCCGGGCAAGGACCCGGAGGGAAGATGGCCAGACTTCTAATATGGCAGTCAAAGGCCATATCTGAAACAGATTTCGATTACAATGCCGAGCCGTTGAGAGACGATCCCAATGATCTAGTTGCCAGAGACTACAAAATGCTCTTTGTGATAATTGGTTCGTCTGCAAAGGGTCTAGGTGCCTCGGGTATAACAATTGAAGAAGAGATTTCGAGACTCAACAAGATGATAGCAGAGGCAAAGAGGCTTGGTTTGTACATTGTAGCCGCACACATCGAGGGAAAAGAGAGAAGAGGCAACCCGGGAAGTGCAGACGAACAGTCTATTGATGCCATTGCTCCGTATGCTGACTACCTGATAGTTGTTAAGAGTGGGAACCAGGACGGCAAGTTCACAAGAATTGCTCAGGAAAACAATGTTCCTCTCACTTTGATCGACAACACTATCGACTTCATGGATGTCATCAAGCAAATGTTCAAGAGCGAATAGGTGGAGTGAGCAACTGTGAAACTGATTTCGCTAATCTGGGGGGGAATCTAGATGTATCTTGAAACGACAATAGTAGCAATCATTATGGTTGCAACTTTCGCAATTGCAAGCTGGAAGCTGAAATCACCAGAGATCTCGATGGTTATAACGGCCATTGTTGGTGCTCTCGTTGGTGGATTTGGCTTCCCATCTAGGTTGCTTGTGGAAGGAATGTTTACTTATTTTGACGTTGGTCTCGTCTTCTTGACAGCGTCTGTGTTCATAAACATTTACTCAGAAACCGGCGCCATGAATGCTTTGGTGCGCTGGATAGTCAAGAAGTTCTACGACAAGAA
>NZ_DJHG01000101.1:0-8111 GCF_002432955.1 Mesotoga sp. UBA5825
CTTCGCCTTCTTGGCACACTACTGCCTTCAACGCTTGTTGCCGAGTGGTTTTCTCGCCATCGCGGAAAGGCGTTGAGCATTATGGGGATTGGTGGTGTTGCGTCTTTCGCTTTCTTCCCCCCGGCAAACAACTGGCTGATTCAAAGTTTTGGAGCAGAGACCGGATGGCGTGTTTGGTCGTTAGCTTTGCTTTTGGTTATGCTTCCCGTTGGCTGGTTTTTAGTAAGGGACAAACCAGAAGATATGGGCGAAACACCTGATGGGAAACCATCAAAAGAGACTAAAGAAAAGAAGAAAAAGGACAAACCCAAAAGGATCGTTTTTCAGGATAATCCATGGATTTTAAGACAAGCCATGAAGACGAAAGCTTATTGGTTCATGATGTACTGTACGAGCGTTCCAGCCATGATCAATACCGGGGTTACATTTCACATGGTTTCGATCATGCAGACAAAAGGCTTTACACCCACTTTTGCCGCTCTCATCCTGAGTGTTATCGCGATGGTACAGTTTCCGATGACTTTTGTAGCAGGGTTCATGGTGGACAGATTCAAAATTCACATCATCAAAACTATCGGTTATCTGGTTTATGGAGTCAACCTCTTAATTCTTCTCCTGGGAACGAGTCAACAGATTCTTCTTGTTTATGCCGCTTTGCACGGCGTTTTTATGGCTTTTGAATCAGTCAGTAACAATGTTATATGGCCCAATTATTTCGGCAGGAAGTATCAGGGAACAATCAGGGGTACTGCTATGACGGCAATGGTCATCGGTTCCTCTTTGGGACCCTTACCCTTTGGGTTTGCTTACGATTATTTTTCGGGTTATTCGGAAATTCTTTTGATCATGACGATTTTCTCCTTGACAGCAAGCATTCCAGCTTTCTTTTCTCCGCCTCCGATTTATTGTCATAGATAATCCTTAACACTTACGCCAGATATAGTTCTCTATGTAGAAGTGTATGTATAACAGTTTCTTTGATTTTTTCATCTTATTTACCTAGATCATCAAACCAAAATGCACATATAAGATTACTCGCTGAATGCAATCTGTGCATAACTTAGAATACTTTTCAAGGTTCCTCTTCTGCTTCCTTCCTTTGAATATGGCACTACACCTTTTTCGTAGAGTGTCTGTAAATACGATGCTCTCCAAGCACAGGATCTTGTTCCTAAATCTCTCTCTTTGCAGGCATTTCGATCTGGCGCTATCTACAACAGCCTTGCGTCTTGCGTAATGCGGTCCGGTCCGGTCTCCTGGAGGACAGTAAGCCGTTGAAGGTCAACGCGGTTTTCATAAGCGTTCATCGTGTTCTCTCTAGCAAACAGCGGATCTTTCCAGCGTTCAGAGGCTCTTAAAGCCTTCGTCCCTTTTTTGCATTTCCGAAGAGAATCTTGACTAGAGATGAGTTTCTTGCATCTATTCAATCTAGATTGGTTCTAGTCAGGCGAGATCCGTTCACACTCGAATTGGTTTTGTGAGATTATAGACTGTAGAATTGAATAGTTACATAAGTAAGTTACATATGTACCTGACTTCAAAAAAAGGGAGGTTCTTGCATGCGAAAGTCTACGCTATTGGTCTTATTGATGCTAGTCGTCTTAGCGTTCACCGGAGTGTCCCAGGTAATCAACATCTGGATTGGCGGCCAAGTTGCTGAGCTTGACGAAACCTGGGATATGATTGTAGGAAAGTTCGAAAAGGAAACTGGAATGAAGGTTGAAGTACAGCTCTTTGGCTTTGACATTTACTACGACAAGCTCCTGACTGCTCTCCAGGGTGGTCAAGGACCGGATCTAGCTTTTGCCGATCTGGGCGGATGGGTTCCAACGTTCGCGGAAAGGGGCTGGCTGGAACCAATGGGCAGTCTCCTAGATTCCTGGGACGGAACTGAGCAAATCTGGCCGAACCTGTGGCCAACAGTTCTACACAATGGAGAGAGATACGGTCTTCCCTGGTACACAGACTGCAGACTCCTTCTTTACAATCAGACGATGTTCGATCAGGCAGGACTTGACAGAGACAACCCACCGGAAACGTGGGAAGAACTTGTTTTTCAGGCAATGAAGCTGACGGACGCCAGTAAGAGAGTTTTCGGTTACGGAGTAAGCGGAACAAAAACCGAGCACACAACACTTGCATACATAATATTCCTTTACGGTGCAGGCGGACAGCTTCTTACTGACGATTACTCCGCAGCTGCGTTCAATACCCCCGAAGGTCTCAGGGCTCTCAAGTTCTACACTGACCTCGCCCTCACTTATGGCGTCAGCCCCAATGCAGTTACTTATAACGAAGACGACTACAGAAACATGATGGCTCAGAACAGAGTTGCAATGGCTGTTGGCGGACCATGGTCCTTCCCGCTCATAGAGACGGCCAATCCCGGTATTGTTGGAAACTACACCGTCTCTCTTCACCCTTATGGAGCAACACCCGCAAGTGTTCTCGGTGGTTGGGCACTGGTTATCCCATCCGCAAGTAAAAACAAGGATAATGCATGGGAACTCGCGAAGTACCTGACAAGCTACGAGACTTGGATGACTTGGATCGAAGCTAAGGGCGGCCCAATGCCTTCAAGACAGGACGTGTGTTTTGACGCACCGGTACTTCAGGATCCGAAGTGGAAGGTCATTTTTGAGACATTCCCACACGCAGTCTCAAGACCTCCGATTCCCGAATATCCTCAGGTTTCTGAACAGATTCAGATCATGATTCAGGATGTGCTTCTTGGAAAAGCAACTCCTGAAGAAGCAATGAAAACTGCTGAAGCAAAAGTCAATGCAATACTTGGCAAGTGATAAACTTTCCATGGGGCGGGCAAGAGCCCGCCCCTTTAATAATCCCTGATGAAAGGGTTGAAAACAGATGAGTAGACTTACAAGAGAAGAGAAGACAGCGTTCAAAATGATACTGCCTTATCTTTTGATCATAGTTTTGCTCTTCATCTTCCTTATAGGCTCAAATATCTATAGCAGTTTCACAACTGAAGAGGGTAAGTTCACACTTCAGAACTACTCTAGAGTCTTCACCGATCCTGTAGTTGGCAGAGCCATGGCTAACACGGTAGTTTGGGTAGTAGGAAGCGTTCTTGGACAGCTTCTCTTGGGACTCCTGGTTGCCCTGCTTCTAAATGAATCGACGAGAGGCCAGATTATCTTCAGAAGTATCATTCTCATTCTTCCGTGGGCCACACTGGATATTGTGGCAGGAGTAATGTGGAAATGGATGTATAACGACATGTATGGAGTACTTAACGATGTCCTTGTCAAACTGCACATAATTAACGATTACATACCCTGGCTGGGCTCTGAGAACATGGCGATGATGTCGGTAATCATCGCGAATATCTGGAAGGGGTTCTGCCTTTCTGGAATGTTCTTCCTGGCAGGTCTTCAAACGATTTCGCCGGATCTTTACGAGGCGGCCGAGATTGACGGAGCCAATTCCCTCAAAAGATTCTGGAGAATCACTATCCCACAACTGAAACCGGTAATAATGACAACTCTTATGCTGACAATAATATGGACGATCAACTACTTCCCCCTTATATATATAATGACAGGAGGTGGCCCCGGTTACGGCACCGAGACTGTTGTGACCTATATATACAAACTTGGATTCAGATTCCTTGAATTCAACAAGGCCGCTGCACTTTCAAATATCCTGTTCATTGCAATATTTGCTATCGCATTTGTCTTCCTGAGAAACATTACAAAGGAGGAAGCAAGATGAAGAGAAGTACAAAGAAGAAAGTCAAGAAGGGCATCACCTATTCGCTCCTTGTATTTCTGTCGGTGGTAATAGCTTTTCCCTTTGTCTGGCTAATCCTTACCGCGATAAAGACCTATCCGGATATCTATGCCTATCCAATTAAGTACTTCATTTTCGAACCAACGAGAGAGCACTTCGACAAGATTGCCGACATGAATTTTTGGTCTTACTTCAAGAACAGCGTTATCGTTGGAACGGGAACGATGTTCTTCTCTATATTGATCGGCCTGTTTCCAGCATATGCGTTTGCGAGATATGAATTCAGGTATAAGAGACCATTACTGGCGGGAGTGATGGTCTTCCAGATGCTTCCGCTTGTCGTGTTTCTCTTGCCGATATTCAAGACACTTAACAACTTCGGCATTTTGAACACATACACCGGCCTCATACTGTCATATTTGCCGTTTACGACTCCAATTTCGATAATGTTCATGAGAACTTTCTTCCTATCGATACCGAAATCGCTCGAAGAAGCTGCGAAAATCGACGGTTGCACCTTTGGCCAGGCGTTCAGAAAGGTCATATTGCCGATAACTCTCCCGGGAATAGCGGCAGTTGGAGTCTACGCCTTCTTGTTCTCCTGGAGTGAACTGATGTACTCCATGTCAATACTCACAACAAAATCAAAGCAGACTATTCCAACGTTTCTTCAGCTTTTCGTGGGCCAGTACCAGACTAGATGGGGCCCACTGTTCGCAGGATCGATACTTGCAACGATTCCGCCACTTATAATATTCATGATCCTGCAGAAGTTCTTTATTACTGGACTGGTTAGTGGGTCTGTTAAGGAGTAATGGATGATTAGCGATGAACTGCTTTTCGAAGTTGCGACCGACTATTATGTGAAGCGGATGCTTCAGAAGGATATTGCTAATAAGTACGGCGTTTCGAGAGTACAGATTAGCAAATACCTCAAGATGGCGCAAGAAAGAGGAATCGTTCATATTGAAGTTGAGCAACCTTCAGTAAAGTCATCCGTTAGAAAGGAATACGAGGATTTCTTCAGCGAGAAATACGGTCTGAAGAAGATGTTCATTGCCAGAGGCGCCAGAAATGAAAAGACGATTCTGAAAGCTCTTTCAAGAGAAGTCTACAAGTATCTCAAAACACTGCCCGAAAAGCCTCTCAATATTGGCCTTGGCTGGGGCAACACAATCTTCACCGTTGCCGAATCGATAGAGAAGCTAGAAAGACCCGACTGGCACCTAATTCCTTTATCGGGCGGCACGGCAAGGCTGGCCGATAAGAGGTTTAACATCAACCATATAGTACAGAATTTCGCCACAAGGCTATCGGCAAGGGCGGTTCCAATGTATCTGCCCTTCATCTTTGAGAATGCCCATCAGCTGGAAAACACGAAGCAATCCCTGGAGTACGTGAACATACAGAGACTTTGGGACTCCCTGGATATCATAATCTGCAGCGTGGGTTACTCTATAGCCAGATCTCCTATGTTCAGGGAGAACTTGCTAGACGTGAGCTATGCAGACGAACTCGAAAGGTGCAATGTCGTAGGCGACATTCTGACTCATTACTACGATATAAACGGGAAGAGGTTCGAGAAAGAGATCCTGAACAACTGTATCAATCTGAGTTTCGATCAATACCTTAATGCCGGAGAGAGAGTCATTGTCGCTGCCGGTCACCACAAAGTAGACGGTCTAGTTGGAATGCTTCGAGGCGGTTTTGCAGATGTCCTTATAACAGATGAATTCACGGCTAAGTTTGTGAAAGAATACATTGTTTACGATGAAGGAGGAGAATAACATCGATACTTGTATCCTTAACCTAAATCCTTGTTATGATCACTGGGTTATTCTCAAGAATCCTACAGAGATCCCGAACGTAGTACGAGGAGACGAAGTAGTAACACTCGTGGACGGTAAGGGACTCAATATTGCGAGAGTACTGTCCAAGGTTCTAGGACACAGCGAGTATTTCTGCATAAACATACTTGGTGGACAGGTTGGAACGATAATTGAAAACGAGTGTAACCGTCTGGGAATAGTGACCGAGAATTTCTGGATAGAAGACTCAAACAGGATTAACACTGCCCTGGTTTATGAGTACGAAAACAAAATGCTTATGATAAACGAACCTGGACCTTTTATGAAGCCGAACGAGATAGTGGGTTTTATGGAGTTCTTCAAGGGCCACGTAAGACCGGGTATGAACCTCGTCATTTCAGGCAGCGCCCCGAGAGGGTTCGAGAACGGTTCCCTTCTTCAACTCGTGAGAATTGCCAGAGAGGCCGGTTGCAGCCTGAAAGTGGACATTGCTGGTTCCTGGTTGTCTAAGATCGTGACAGCCTCACCTGAACTCCTAAAAATCAACGCCGATGAGCTGAAGGTAGCCTTCGGAATCAATAAAGACGATTACAAGGCAATGGATGATTTCAGGAAGGACCATTCTATCAGAAATCTCATAATCACGAATGGAAAAATGGGCAGTATATGGCTCTCGGAAAGCGAAAAGCTTCATGCGAGATCGATGAAGGTATTTTCTGACTTCTCAGTTGGATCGGGCGACTCTTTCTTCGCCGGACTTATATATGGTCAAGAAGCGAAAATGTCGAACAGAGAGGCGCTGAAGATGGCTGCCGCTTGTGGCGCCGCAAATACCATGCACTATGGAGCCGCGATTTTCGAATACTCTGATGTAGAAAAGGTAATCGGCGACGTAATTGTTACGGAAGTGGTGCTATGAATGTCTTCCTCGGGATAGACATTGGAACGACGAACATCAAGAGTTTGGTTCTTGGAGAAGATGGAAGGATCCTGGAAGTGCTACATTGGACGACTCCGAAGAATAGAGAGAACGGCGTCGAGTTTCTAGATCTAGAAATCACCAGGTCATACGTCGAAAGCGTAATTGGAAAGGTTGAGAAGCTTCATTCTCTGGCGGCCATAGCCTTTTCCAGCTTTGGAGAGACGGTTATCCCGGTTAGGCAGAGAGAGGCCCTGGCAAAACCCGTGATGTGGTACGACAGATCGACTTACAGCCTCTGGGAAAGTCACAGAGAATCGGTTGACAATCTGGCTCCTTACAGAATTACAGGGGTGGAGAATAGTTACACTTTCTCGCTCTACAAAATACTTCTTCAGAAGGAAGTCTTCAGGCTAGGAGGAGTAGAGAACTGGCTGCCGGTTTCTTCGTATCTTGCTTACTCACTGGGAGGCGAGCCTGTCTGGGATATGAGCCAGGCGTGCAGATCCTTCATGGTCAACATACACTCTCGCAAATGGAACTCGCCATTAATCAACCACATCGGAGAAAGCGAAGAAACGATGGGCGACCTCGCATATACTGGAGAACCAGTTGGGAAAACTAAATCCGGAGTTCCCCTGGTAAGTGCAGGTCACGATCATATCACAGGACTCTACGCTGCACAGGCATTTGCGCATGGAAAGGAATTTCTCTTTGATTCAATGGGTTCGGCCTCCGTAATTGCCGCCGTTGTTTCCGGTACCGCCGAATCGCTGGACTTCGCCGGTCCATTTATGCCGGGCGGAACGGTAGGAATAGCATACGAGGATCATCAGTACTACATCGAAAGCAACGTTAGATACTACGGGAAGCTGCTTCAATCTCTAATGGATCTGACCCAAACTGATGCTACGAAAGAAGGGTACGAGAGACTGAACAGGGAAATTGAAAAACTTGGCCAGCTGAATTCAAGACCGCTCTTCCTTGTGAATGGCGATCTCGTTGTAGGGGAAGGATTACAGGGAATAACACTCCTTGAAATGCCTATTTCTTTGAACAAAGAGCAGCTGATGCAATCAGCTTACATATACCTTTCCTCGATCAGCAAGCGAATCGTGGATAGTATCGAAAAGATTACGAAAAAAGAGCTGCCAATCATCAGCGGAGGAGGAGGAAGTCTCAATAACCTGCTTATGAAATACAAGGCCTCACTGCTCGGAAAAGAGGTTTGGGTTCTGCCTACAAGCGAATTGACCGCCCTGGGTGGAGCTTTCGCCGCGGCTCATGGTGTTGGAGCCGATGAGGTTATTGAGAAATGCGTAAACCTTCTCAAACCGCAAGATATTCATCCAGACAAGCAGTTAGCCGAACCGCTGAAAGAGATTTATGAGAAAAACATGAAAGAGTATCTGGCAATAGAAATAAGCAAAAGGATAGACATTCAGGAGGGATAATATGCCGTTAGTATCACTTACAGATGTTCTTAAAGATGCGCAAGAGAAGAAATATGCAGTACCTGGTTTTAACTTTCATCTCTACGAAGACCTCGTTGCGATTGTAGAAGCCGCACAGGAAGCCCGATCGCCCGTTATACTTATGGCCGCTGGAACTTGTATGAAACACTGGGGACC
>NZ_DJHG01000101.1:8135-16567 GCF_002432955.1 Mesotoga sp. UBA5825
ACTGGGGACCGACGCTTGCTGCGGCTCTTATCAAAGATGTTGCATCAAGGGTTGATATACCTGTCGTTGCTCACCTCGATCACGCGAGCAGCCTTGAGCTTATATTCAGATCTATCCATGCGGGATTCACATCAGTGATGTACGACGGCTCGATGCTACCCGTTGAAGAGAATATTGCCAACTGCAAAATTGTGGTCAAAGTCGCTAGAACATTTGGCGTTTCAGTTGAAGCAGAGTTGGGACGAGTCGCCAAGGGTGAAGAGGGGGAATCGGCCGTCGAAATACTTACCGATCCTTCAGATGTAGTCATGTTCTGCGAACAAACAGACGTTGATGCTCTTGCTGTCGCTGTAGGCACTGTTCATGGCATGCAGAAACAGGAAGCCAATATCCATCTCGATCTAGTGGACGCGATATCTAAAGTATCGCCTGTTCCGTTAGTACTTCACGGTTCAAGCGGCGCGTCTAGTGAAGATCTTCGATACATAGCCACAACCGCCTTTTCTAAGATTAACATAGGAACAAGACTAAAGACCGTCTTCACCGAAGGCATAAGAGAGATTCTAAAGAACAACGAAGAACTAAAAGATCAGCTCACTTTGCTGAAGATGGCCGCACCAAGAGTCAAAGAGACCGTCAAGGAAAAGATTGAGCTCCTCGGAAGCGGTAACAGAGTCTAGTTCTTAAACTGGAAATCTTCGTCTGAATCTAGGATGAGGAACTTGAAAGCGTTCCGGACTATTAATGCCAGATTCAGCACAATGAGATCGGGATCTCTAAACCAAAGGCCCCTTTGTTACGGAATTGAGGGATAGAGACGGGGTCGGGGGTATGGGCGGCAGGTAGTATGAAAGAGAAGGAGAGCCGAGGGTCGTTTCTCGGTGAATGACTAATGCGGTCTTAAGAGTTCAGACTGGCTTCTATCTCTCGTCTTCTCGTTAATGGAGCTCTCGTCAAAGATCTTTCTCTCTAATCCCTATCTTCGCTCTTAAGTCCTCTCTCGAGAACTCATCATCATCCATAAGTTGGGGAGCTGATGAGAAATCATATGGTGCTCCTTCTCCCTTGACAACATATACTGTGTGTGGCTCCTGATAACGTGACATTAACTCCTCCCTTGAGGGAGGAGGGTGTTGGTCTCTGAGGACAGATCGCGAAAAACGGGACAGACGTCAGGACCCGTCAGTCCCTATTTTCACTTGTGTGGCGCTCAGCGTTTTCTCTCAAGCGGCCAACGGCTCTTCCCGCGAATCCTTCACTGGCGGCGATGATTCTCACCTTTTGACTGGCCTGCGTAAGCAAACTGGCTTTCAAATCGCTTCCTGCCGAAGCCTTGCGTCCCCAGACGCTTCTCTTAGCCTTGGCCCTTCACATCGCTCACTTTGTCTTCTGTTTTCCCCGGACTTTTGCTTTTCTGAACCAGAAGAAGTACATCGCCCCGATATAAGCTACCAGACCAAGAATGAAATACAGGTAGTATATAGGCTGGTCGGTTTTGTAGCCGAGAATAGGTATGTTAAGCAGTATCAGCATCGGAATGCCCAAGAATAACGCAAGCCCACTTCCGAAAACCATGTCTTCGGCGGTTCCCGTCTCAAATGTCGGGTCGACTTCTCTGAGCAACGCCATCCCGGTCGAGAGTGTACCGGTATGCATTCCGAAGAATGTTACTATGTGTTCCAGAGGCGCTTTCTCGTAAATCCTTTTTCCAAACCAGATCGTGTAGCCGGCAATGAAGAGTCCGCCTACCGAGGTGAGAATTATTACCGGCCAAATGTACTCCTGTATGACTGAGAAAGAGATCCCAGCGATCGACGCCGCTACCATGAAGTCGAACACACCCCCGCCGATACGCTGAAGTAGGAAGTCGTTCATATATTCGATCTCATATTTCTCTGACTTCCTCACCCTCTCATATATCGCTCTGAAGGCCATTGCGAAAAGAACTCCGATCACAAAATGGAAGCCCCATAAAACCTGGGCGAACGTCTCTCCGAACGTACCTAGCCCGCCGATCAAGCCCGTGAACCATTTCAAGAATAGGTAAGTGATGAGATATACGATTCCCACAGCCAGAGCCTGGATTGTAAAACCGTCGATGTCTGAAAATTCGAAGTCTTTAATAATTGCTTCGACTCTCTTTTTCAACTTAGGTATTTCAATCTGAATACCGATCTGCCTTTTTCTGTAGACCATCGTATTCAGCATAACAATTCCTCCAAATGCTGCCCAGAGAAAGCCTAATGTTGAAACGCTCAAGCCCACGGCTCCCCCGCCTGTAAAGCCCAGCGCTTCCCACTGACTACCCAGCGAATAGGCTTGTCCAGGGCCCTGAGCGAATCCCAGAGCTAATAGAAGACCAAAGGGTGGGAAGAGATCTTTGAAGAACAATCCTACAAGTGCGATACCAATGATGAACCCCACTAATCCCTGAAGAGCATAAGACATACTGATAAGAAAGCCGGTATTGACAGAAGACTTAGTAGTGGAGCGTCTCGTCCTCTTCAGCGCGATCGCGATGAAGCCAATTGCCATCAAGTGATAGACAAGGTTTCCAAGTCTATCGTAAGAGAAGGGGATTATCTTCATAACCTCCGGCCCCAAGAGAATCCCGAGAAAACCGGCAATAACTGCATTTGGAATGAGAACCTTGCTTAAGGGAGAAATCAACCTCTTCAGAACGGAAGCGACACCTATAAGGATGGAAAGGTAAGCGAAGTCGAGTATAATAGTCCAGTCTTGTTCCATGAGATCACCCCTTTTTGACAAAGCAATTGTATCAGAATACGGTTCAAGTTAATTTTCCTGGTTTTTGTTAGAATTGTAGAAAGAAGGAGGAAACTGTAATGACACTTACGCCGCTTGGTGGCGGCCGCGAGATAGGCGCGAATTCCTATCTCCTTAGTCTGGACGGAAAGAATATCCTGATTGATGCAGGCAGACACCCAGTAAAGGAAGGCTACGAGTCGCTACCTGAAATTGACAGCATAAACGATCTAGATGTGATAATGATCTCCCACTCCCACTACGACCATCTCTCTTCTCTACCTTACATATCTCAAAGATGGCCAAATGCGCCAATCCTGATGACTCAAGAGAATAAGGGCTTAGCTCTAAGAATACTTCAGAACTCAGTCGAAGTAATGAAGAAGAAGAACGCCAAAGACGGCGTTGAACCTATACTATACAGTCACGGCGAAGTTAACGAGCTGAAGAGAAGAATATTTCCGATGGAGTATTTTCAAAGGTACTCAATTGACAATGAAGTGGACGTGGCACTCTACCCAGCGGGTCATGTAATGGGAGCTGCCTCGATCTTTCTTGAGCATAAGGGAAAGAGAATTCTCTACTCTGGAGACATATCGCTTTCGCAGCAGCTTACTATCCCGCCGGCCCAGCTACCAAAAAAGGTGGAAACCCTTATCTCAGAGGGAACTTACGGCTCGAAAGAAAATCAGCTTCTAACAAGGTACAGCGAAATTGAAAGACTCAGCAAGTCAGTGAAACGCGTACTGGAAAACGGCGGCAGGGTCCTCATGCCTGTATTTGCCCTTGGCAGAGGCCAGGAAGCAATCTACATGCTTCTAAGGCTGATGGAAAAGAACAAGATCCCCTCCGTTCCCATATACACAAATGGAATGGTAGCCTCACTCAGTAATCTCTACATGAGCAATTACGAGCGCATTAGCGACAAGGATAGAAAGTGGTTCATGAAGAACTTCCAGCAAAATGTGACTGTGGCACCCAAGGCCATTGAGAGACTGCTCTTTTCGAAAGAGCCGGCGCTCCTTGTCCTTTCGGCCGGAATGCTTGTTGAAGATACTCTATCCTATATCTTCGCCAAGCAGATGTTGTCAAACAGCAAAGACGGAATCTTCTTCATGGGTTATCAGAGTCCGGAATCAGATGGTTACAGGGTGCTTGAAGCAAGTAAGAGAGGCGATGAACAAGTCGCCCTGGGAGAAGAGACGGTTGAGATTGGAACTAAGAACATAGATATCTTCAACTTCTCTGGGCATGCAGACTACCAGGAGCTTCTTGAGCTCCCCAGAAGACTGCAACCGGAGAAATTGATCTATGTTCACGGTGATGAAGGCGCTCTTGAAAACCTTGCAGAAGAACTCCAGTATGAGTTTGAGATTCAGATACCATCGAATCTTCAGACAGTCGAGCTCTGAATCCGGCGGTTGACAATGAAATGCACTGGTGTTATCATAGTGTACGGTTGCCGGGGTGGCGGAACTGGCAGACGCAACGGACTTAAAATCCGTTGGAGCGAGGGCTCCGTGTGGGTTCGATTCCCATCCCCGGCACCATGGAAGCAGGAAAAGCAGGTCATTCATATAGAAATATTGAGAATAATAGATACCCGGTGCGGGGTGGAGCAGTTTGGTAGCTCGTTGGGCTCATAACCCAAAGGTCACAGGTTCAAATCCTGTCCCCGCTACCATTATGAGGCGGTGTAGCTCAGCTGGCTAGAGCATGCGGTTCATACCCGCAGAGTCGTCAGTTCGATTCTGACCGCCGCCACCAAGCATTTAGGGTGTATCCGCGTGTATGAGCGCTTTGATCAAAGAAAACCTAGCCTCCCATTGGGAGGCTTGTTTGTTTTTACGTCAGTTTTTCGGCGATCTAAAAGCACTGCTTCATTAGCCCTAAGGCTTTTAGAACTGCCAGTGACAGTCATCAGCAGTGTTCAGTAAAGGTCCTGCTTCTGCTCTCATGATGCGGTGCTAATTTGAATGAGAACTGGCCCGCTCCAGATCTCCCGCAATGAAGAGACGTGTCTTCGCAAGATATAGACCTGAGTTCACTACTGCTACTGAAAAAACGCCGATAAAAGCCTTTGTATTCTATTTCTCGTCCTAAGGACGATTTGAGTAAGAGGGAAGGCGGTTGCTCCGGGAGTTTTGTTTCTGCGAGGATTGTATTTACAGAAAGGCTTGACTTCATGTTCTTCACCAAGAAATTGCGACCATACTCCTCAGTCAACTGTCTTCGAATAAAGAAGCGATAGAGATGGGAAAATACATTGCCGAAAAAGCTTTCATTGTCCGTCACAACGAAAGAAATGCACCTTTGAAGAATGGCCGGTTTCTAGGTATTGTGCATGACTATTGTAAATCCACGAACGAATATCGCTATTACCGTGATAACAAGCTCTACGACCAAAATCGGGAAAACTCTGGAAACTGTGATTTTCATCACCACGTCTCTTATTTTATGCTTCTCTTTTGTGTTGAGTCAATCTTTAGTAAGTCGCGATTTATGGCATCTTGAGATAGAAAGCCCGCAGAACGACACCAATTCCCGCCACGAGGCTTCGGTCACAAGCAAAAGAGTATCTTGATTGTTTTCGTCACATAACATTTGGCGAAGTTGTCCTGCAAGTCAAGTTTGACTTCCGATGATCCCGCACTTACGCGGATTCCTCCCGCAAAGCTCGTTCTCAAGTTCCGGAAGGATACTTTTCAGTTTGGATACTATATCCTGATCTAGAGGCATTTCTGTCATCATGTCCACAGCTTGAGCAAAAGAATAGGCGGTCCTGTAGGGCCTATCCGCCGTGAGAGCCTCAAACACATCTGCTACAGCCAGAATCTTTGCTTCGAGCGGTATCTCATCTCCCTTTAAACCCCGGGGATAACCGGAACCGTCTTCTCTTTCGTGGTGTAGATAGGCGTAAGGAACGAATCTCTCCAGGTATTCGAAATGTTGGAGAACTTCCTTACCGTGCTGGGGATGATTGCGTATTACCTCCTTTTCAATTTCGTCAAGTGGTCCGTGCTTTCTCAGTATGTTTAGTGAAATGCCCATCTTACCAATATCATGAAGCTTTGCACCGTTCACAAGCTCCATGATTTTCTTCCTTTTCAATCCAAGACTCTTACCCAAACACTCAGCGATTTTCGCCACATTTCTGGAGTGAAAGGCGGTGTGGGAATCTTCCATTTCCCACAAATACATGATTTCCTGAAGACCACTCATCTCGTAGTATCTGGAAAGACCGAGCGCCAGCACTTCCATAATGAACAAGACGCCAATTATCCCGGCCGCCACGGAATGTAGAATCATCCACCTGGTAAGATCATATCCTTTTATTTCGGTTCTCAGACCGTAGGCGAAACTCTTCGATCCGCCTGGTGAGAAGGTGATTCTGTCATCGAGATTCATCTCGGAAAGCAAGAAATTCTTGTCTATGCTGGCAATCACGACTGCATCGGATATCTCATTCTCCATATGGCTGTCGTAGACGTTGAAGTAGAGATAAAGCTCCTGCTCTATGGCAGATACTCTGTACACATCTTTAACCGGTATCTCTGACGGTCTGCTTATGAGCCTGGCCGTCTTCACTGCTGGAAACTTATTCTGGATCTCCTGGAGCATCTCTTCGATGAATACGTCGTCTTTCGACAAAACGGCGTTGTACATAGCGGTCCACTGGAAATATCCCAGAGACAAAGCAGATCCCAGATTTTCGACAGATGTCTCAAAGATTCCCGAATAGATTTTCTGAGTATAGTTTATTGCTTCATTTTGAAAGACATAGTACGGCATAAGCATAAGAAAGACGGTAACGAGAAAGATGAATATCACTAGAGTCGGTCGGATATACCTGAGTTCATCGAATCCTCTCATGTAACACCTCCCATTCTGCATGGAAAATCATTTGACATTATCATATCACTTAATCTTTTGATATAATTATTATATGAAGTGTCCTGCGATTCCCTTTTTTGCCTCTTCGATCACTCCAAGTTACATGCAATCCTAAGCCAGACACTACCCAAGCATCATTCCAATCATCGAATACTTTCTTCAGATGTGAGATCAGCCGTAAGGACCTTGGACAATGTTTTGGATTCAGAATACCCACCGAGAATTAGCAATTGGACTTGCAAAGAGGGGGAGCTGCTTTTAGAGATTTCCATCTGAACGCTTAACTGAGATCTCCACACTTTCAGGAGTAAAATGGATATCATAGAAGTAACGGGTCGCTTCATCTTGACCCGTGCTTGCCCACTCTAGCCCGGTTATTCGTGGGGCGACAGTCAGGAGTACTTTGAGAAACGCAATAACAAATGTGATCTCCTATTCTGAAATCTCACTATAATTACTTCCTTGCCTGCAAGAGTTTTATTGAGGGAAGTGGATAGTGTACAAGGAGGACTTCGTGAAATCAAAGACCTACGTATTTGAGGCAGTCATAAGAAAGTTCCGGACATAGATGGGGCGTATGTTGAATTTCCGTATGACCTCAAGTCGGAGTTCGGAAAGGGCAGACTGAGAGTCCACGCAACATTTGACCGCGAGCCTTACGATGGTAGCGTTGTCAACATGGGAATAAAGAAGGACGACGGGTCGGTGTCTTATATCATTGGTCTTCGAAAGGCCATCAGGAAAACTATCGAGAAGCAACCGGGTGACACCGTGAAAGTCACCGTTATGGAAAGNNGGCGAATGAAGCATGTGGAAGTGCCCTGAGTGCGGACGTGAGTTCGAACGTCACAATCAGAAACATGCGTGCATTGAACCGCCAGAGACGATTGACGAGTATATCACCATGCAGCCCGAAGGTGTTCAATCGCTACTGATGAGCGTTAGGGATGCCCTCAGAGAGGCGCTTCCGGGTTCGGAAGAGAGAATATCTTGGAGGATGCCCTCCTTCTGGAAGAAGAGGAACATAATCCACTTCGCTGCTTTTAAGAACCACATGGGGGTTTATCAAGGAGAAGAGGCAATTGCCCACTTTGCAGATAAACTAAGTCATTACAGAACAAGCAAAGGTGCTGTACAGTTCCCCTATGACAAAACCATTCCTCTTGAGCTGATAGTTGAGATCGCAAAATGGTGCAATGAAACAGGGAGTCATCACTAGCGGAGGATTAGTATGCCAAAAGTCAGAAAGATGCTCAATGACTGGGATGCTCCGTATATTCAGTCACTCATGAGACAGATCGAAACTCAGAGTAAGGAGACGCTCACATACTGGGCGGTTGAGTACTCCGAAGAAGTTATGTTGCCGCTCTGGTGTAAACACTATCCGATTGACCTCCGCCCGCGCAATGCATTGACTGCTGCGAGAGACTGGCAAGCCGGAACCATTAAACTGCCTCAAGCCAAGAAAGCAATTCTGGAGTGCCATGCCGCGGCTAGAGAAGCAGAAAACAATCCCGTTGCGCAGGCCGCAGCGAGAGCGATTGCCCAAAGCGCGTCAACTATTCACTCTGCAAGACACTGCATAGGACTCGCACTTTACGGAGCCTTAGCGGTTGCTTATGACGCTCTTGGAACAGAAGCACAATGGGAACAGCTTGAACTATGCGCCGCCGAAGAGTGCGGGAGCATGCTCGATTCGCTGCGTTCCATTTCGGTAGAAGATGAACCTTACCCTGTGAACATCGACTGGAAGAGCTGATCGCCTTGGGAAT
>NZ_DJHG01000129.1:0-2716 GCF_002432955.1 Mesotoga sp. UBA5825
CGGTATCTCACCGATCCATTCAACTCCCGAGTCTTTGTAACGAGGGTATCTCTTCCAGCGTTTCGGAGCGATCTTTTCAAGGTCCTTTGTGATCTCCTCGCTCATTCGATCACATCCTTAAGAAGATCGAGAATCTCTCTTTCCACTTCGTTTAGGTCGGCCTGTATCTCTTCAAGGGATCTGGGAGGCTTGTACTCGTAGAAGTATCTGTTGAAGTTTATTTCATAGCCCACTTTGCCTGTCTTGCCGTCTTTAGGGTCTTTTATCTTCTTGTTTATCCAGGCGTCGGGCACGAAGGGTTTTACCTCTCTTTCAAAGTATTTCTGTATATCTTCTCCAAGTGGGACTGTCTCTGTATCTCTAAGCTCGGAGTCCGGTTCGGGTTTACCCTTTGAATCGAGACAAATGTCAGCCATTTCGTCCCTCTCTGAGAGCGCGTCAAGTATCGCTTTTCTTAGCTGGGCGTTGAGCTTAACTGTCGAGCTCTCGAATGCTTTGTCAAGATCGGTTTCGAAGTCGGCCTTATTCCTATAAAGACGTTGAGGAAGTGTTCTTAGGACTCTCTTTATCTCTTTTTGCTGTTCCTTTCCTTGAGTCTCTTCGAGAGAGACTTGTTCGGCGTTTTTCTTCTTTCTGCTCTTGGCAAGGTTAACAAATGCCGTCTGATCATCCAGTCTCGAAATGCGCTCATCATTTGCAAGGAAGTTAAGTCTCAGAGGTCTTTCAATCGTTATCTTCCTGAAGCCGAAGTATTCGTTGGGGAAGATCTTCGATTGCTCCTCGTTCTTGAAGTCGTTATACAGCTCGGTTATCTTGCGTATATGTTCTTCCGTGAGCTCTCTACGTTTGTTGCCGAGGCTTTTTCTCATGGGAGACCAGAGAGAGGTAGCGTCTATTAGCTGCACTTTCCCTTTTCGCTTCTCTTCTTTATTGTTGGTAATAAGCCATATGTATGTAGCTATTCCTGTGTTATAGAAGAGTTGTTCTGGCATCGCGATAATCGCTTCAAGCCAGTCATTCTCTATTATCCAGCGCCTTATTTCGCTCTCTCCACTTCCGGCGTCGCCCGTAAAAAGAGGTGAACCATTCATGATTATTGCTATGCGGCTTCCACCTTCTTCAATGGGGCGCATCTTTGAGATCATGTGCTGAAGGAAGAGGAGTTGCCCGTCGCTTTTTCGCGGAAGTCCGGCCGAGAATCGACCGGCGGTTCCTCTTGAGGCTTCGTATCTTACGGTCTTTTCGTCCTGACTCCAGTCTTTCCCATAAGGCGGATTGGCAAGTATTATGTCGAATCTGTCGTTCGGGAACTTGTCTTTGGATAGTGTCGATTCATCTCTTATGTTTTCTGCGTCTCTCCCATCGACACTCTTTATTAGCATATCTGACTTACAGAGGGCATAGGTTTCAGGGTTGACCTCCTGACCGTAGAGATAGACCTCCGTTTCCGCATTTATTTCCATGATTCTTTCCTTGGCGATCGAGAGCATTCCACCGGATCCACAGCAAGGGTCGTATATCGTTCTCACAATGTGATTTTTCTCGCGGATCTCCTTGTCGTTGTTCACCGAGAGATTGACCATAACTTTAATGACTTCTCTAGGGGTGAAATGTTCCCCGGGGTTTTCGTTGAGCGCTTCGTTGAATCTGCGGATGAGGTCCTCAAATACATAGCCCATTGTAAGATTGTCAACTTTGTCGGGATGAAGATCTAGATTGCTGTCGTTGAATCTTTGCATAACAAGATACAAGAGACCAGATTGATCGAGCTTTTCAATAGTTCTGAAGAAGTCGAATTTCTCCATTATTTCCCTAACATTTGGACTGAAGGAGTTTATGTAGGCAGTCAGATTATCTCTCAGATTTTGAGCGTCATCCAGAAGGGTTCTAAATGTGTAGCGAGATGTATTATAAAAAGCATAGCCCGAAGCCTTTCTCAGCTGGGGATCTCGATTTTCTATACCCTTTTCGCTTAGCTTCTTTGACGTCTCGAGAACATCTTTCTTTGTGCCTTCAAGAACAGAATCCAAGCGCTTTAGCGTGGTGAATGGAAGAATGACATCCTGATACTTCCCTCGCTTGAAGACATCTCTTATTAGGTCAGCTATACTCCAGATGAAGTTGGATATTTCGTTGAAGTTGGTCATGTTATCCTCCGTTGATTCATTGTGATGGATCGGTACCAATGTATTGTTCTCTATACCCTAACGGTTCGCTTTCTGCGTCTGTTTTATCCGAAACTTTTCTCTGAGATACTTCAGAGAAATGGATTACTTATCTTCGCTTTACAATTTCTCAATCTGCCTCTTGAATCACTATCTGAATACCTGAACCTTAGAAAACTGTTCTCGCTTCCTGTGCTCGTTCTTCGCATGTGTGTTGTTTACAGTATATGTCTATTCGGCTGCTTCTTGCGACGTGTGTAATGGACGTAACTGCCAGAAGTAGAGCTCAGAGTTGCGAAGTTGATCAGATGCGTCTGTTGACTATTATATTCATTGTTACAAAGAAAACCAAATGCAATGGTTTACGTATCAAAAAACCCCGGTCATTTCCGGGGTTTCTCATGGCTTTTGTGTGTGTTCTTAAGGTTTCAGAACAGTCTTAGTCAATTTCGCAACAAAGGCTGTTCTTTCATTTCCGATCTAACGCACAGCTACTTTACCAGCACCTTCATCGCGGTCTTCCAAAGTCCCTTGTTCAGGAACATGACGAC
>NZ_DJHG01000125.1:0-3582 GCF_002432955.1 Mesotoga sp. UBA5825
AAAATTCTTCGTTTCTAAAAATGCTTTGGCTTGTTCACGCTGTTTTCAGAAGATTAAGTGATAAACTCAAGAGTAATACAAAGACCCGCCGGGTCCAATGTAAGTGAATTAACCTACTTAAGTCCGTTTCATTAAGCCAATCTCACGGCACGGAATTCTTCTTGGAGAGATTCATACTTTGAAAGAAAATGGTCGTCTGAATTGTTTTGTTTGGCTTCCTCCCGAGCTCATAAGCCAGCTAACTAGTTAAGAGTATTCGCAAGAACTGCATAATTTGTGCTTTCACAAGAGTCGGTTTTGTTTGAAAATTCCAATGCTAAACCGATATTTTGACGCTTCAACATACGAGAATCTGCGTCTATATGATGACACAGAGACCGGTCGTATGATCATTTCCGAAACACATATTGCTAAGCAGTCCGGGTGGCATACTACAGGGCTTTCCATACCAAACTCCTAAAAACCTTGAACTCTTAGTTGCATGTAACCGAAAACAATACTTAGCAGAAGTGTTATCGCGCTTGAAGCCATGAAGATGGTGAGATACTTCAAGTTTTGACCCCTCTCCTTAACGTAGATTCTATAAGCGATCAGATTAGCTAGAGAGGCTATGATGGTGCCGCTACCTCCAATGTTTACGCCCAGAAGAAGGCCTTTGTAGCTCTCGGTAAACGACGAAAAAAGGATTGCGGTTGGCACGTTGCTGATAAACTGAGATATAAGAGCGGAGCTGGTCATTGTCCTTATTTCACCATTTGTTGCAGACTTCATCAGCGTGGCTATTATATCCATTCTGGAGATGTTGTCTATAAAGACAAAGAACAGCAAGAAAGTACCCAGCAAGAAGTAGTCAATCTTTTGAAAGAACCTTCTTTCAAGAATTATTGTAACTACCACAGTGAGTACAAGTCCTACTCTGAAGTCGATGATTCTGAATACTGAAAGCATAACAACAAGAAAGCACCCAATGAAAATACCAAGCTTTTGAGGTTCACGGATCTCCGAAGATGGAACATCGAAAGCAATTTTTCTCTTGGAGTTCAAAAGATTCATCACGAGAGTCCAGCATATTCCGAAAACAACAAATGGAAACATTAGCCTCGAGAATTCCAGGATACCAATCTTGTATTCTTCGAAAAGAAAGAGATTCTGCGGATTTCCTATCGGCGTCAGCGCGCTGCCAAGATTAGCAGCCTGACTCTGAATAATAACAATCCACATCGGATCGAATTTCGCCTTTTCGGCTATTATCATTGTGAGTGGAACGAGTGCGATAAGGGCAACGTCATTGGTAATCAAGGCGCCCATAAAAGCCGTAAGAACAACAATTACTGATCCAATGCTTCTGGAGCTTCTTAGATTGGAAAGCGATATAGTGGCTATCTTCTCCAGAACCCTGTATTCCTTAAGAGCCTGAACAACTATCATGAGGCTTAAGAGCTCGGCAATTACTCGCCAGTCAATGCTTTCAATACGAGGTGGAATAATTATTGATGTGATCAAAGCCAACAGCAGAGATATCCAGAACATCATCTCCTTCACGAGATGTCTCTTAATAAACCGCTTGTTCAATATAGTCTTATAAATAGCTCCTGAAATATTGGGCACTGAGAATGACCTCCG
Organism: Mesotoga sp. UBA5825; assembly: GCF_002432955.1. Classification (NCBI taxonomy): domain Bacteria; kingdom Thermotogati; phylum Thermotogota; class Thermotogae; order Kosmotogales; family Kosmotogaceae; genus Mesotoga; species Mesotoga sp. UBA5825. Next base: position 1,624 of record NZ_DJHG01000125.1, read on the forward strand.
ATCATCACCAGGGGAGATAATATCACCAAAGAAGCGATCAGATGAAGCATTTCATGCTAAATACAGGTAACTGCATTTATTCAAATCAAAGTACTTCGGGTTTCTTTCGATTCGCTACTCCCCATATGGTATCCACAAATGTCGAAAATCTCTGAAAATATAACTTCCAGTAATTGAATACGATAAGGCTTCAATGTGTAATATACTCAAAGGGGTCGATCGCGTTTATTGAGCTAAGAATGAGTTAGAGAGAATTTGTTTTTTTCCCGGAGGGTAAGACGTTTGGCACGAAGAATTCATTCTAGACATTATGGACATGAATGGAATGTGGCCGCTGCGGTTCTCAGAGGCTGTAATACGAAGGAATTACTGAAAGAGTACTTCTCAGTGATGGGGAGAAGGTTCGGCATTTTCTTCGAGGTCTTCCCCTATGGCAAGAGGATGCACGAAACCAGGGATCTAGATTCATTTCTAGATTCGGCTATAGAAGACATGAAAGAGGATGGCTGGCTTATTCAGGACGGCAACAAATTTGAACTGACAGAAAGGGGAGAGTCTGAGGCAAGGAAGATGCTCGCCGAACTTCAGAATAGCGGCAGACTTCTGGAAAAAGCAACAAGAGCCGAAACAGTCTCGAGAGTAACGATAATCGTTCACTTCATCCTTGCTGCCTTGAAACTTCCTGCCGCTATTATTTCAGGCAGTGTCGGCCTTCTCAATGATTCATTCGACACTCTTTTGGACGGAATCTCAAGTATCTTGGTGTACTGGGGAGTGAAGAAAAACCATGAACATCTGGTCAGCCTCATTCTTCTATTATTTATGGGAGTAACTGGTGTCTTTTCATTGATAGAGGCTCTGTTCAGATTCATTTCCGGTGAGATCCCTTCTCCCGATCTCCTTACTTTTACTGCAGTGGCAATTTCGGGAATAGTCTGCGCTCTCTTGTGGTTCTATCAGAAGTACTCAGGTCTTAAGAATCGATCCTTCCCGCTGATTACCCAGTCGGCGGATTCAAGAAATCATGTTCTTGTAGCTTTGAGCGTAGCAATTGGCCTCATCGCATCTCTCATGAGGATTCCCTACGCTGACGCGATTGTAGGGTTAATTGTTTCCATTCTGATTCTCAAAGGGGCGGCAGAGTTACTGATAGATCTTATAAGATCTGCCAGAGGAGACGCCATCGACTTCGAAAGATATGGCTTTTCTCTCTTCAACAAGTTCAGAGCGAAGCAGCTAAAGCGCTGGTTCCTTTTCATGATCGATCAAGGGAAGATACAGACTCGCGATCAGCTCGAGTGCGAAGCAAAGGCATCTATGGTTTATCAAGATATAGAACCCCTTAGAGCCTTGGGAATTTCCGATTCACATTCTGACGAATCGATAGTTAAGACCGCTCTGGAGGCTCTAGATAAAGAGATGCTAATAACTGAGTCCAATGGATATCTAAAGCTTACAGAAAAAGGTTCCACCGAATTGAAATCTACCCGTACGTGATTGCCACTTTGTAGGAACTGATCAACATCTTCTCAAAGTCTACTGCTAGAGCAGTTATATCTCTCGTCAACTAATCATCCGGCACTATATGCATGATCATCGAAGTAAAGCGTAGATTAAGAATTAGTTAAGCGTTCGTATGATTATCTCTGTAGATAAATAGGGCTTCCTGAAAAAGCACACAAAGCGCATGAATAGTGAAGTACAGGCAAATAATGTGGTATAATGGTGCAAGGGGAAACAAGGTATAGACTCAAAAAGCTTGCACCGAGGTGATGACGAAGATGTTTCTGAGGAGACATAAAGAGAACCAGATGGAAATGGTTGGATTCGGAGGATCACTGACAAGAGTACTGTAGAAGAACCGCCTTTATCCAGAGATAACGATGGCGACATTACAAAACAGAACGACCAGGAAAACACGCAGCAACACAACGATGAACCCAGTCCCAACAAAGGGAC